>JAYVSE010000468.1:0-4884 GCA_043775635.1 Planctomycetaceae bacterium
GCTGTCCGACTGGGCTCACGCACCCTCCACTCGAAAAAGGAATTCAAAAAATATTTTGAATCAGGACTTGCCAATATTTAAGACCGTCGCTCTCCCCCGCAAAGCCGGGGGAGAGGGGAGCGAGAATGAAGTCAGGCCTGACCGATCCGAATTGACATTTTCATCAGCCTAGTGTACCGCTCTTTTAAGTTCACACAAACTCAACCTATCAGTTAGCCGATCCAATCTGCTCTACCAACCCATTTAACGCTAGCCCAATTAACCCCAGCCCATTAACAAGGTGCGACCATGTTTTTACGCCGATTTGCGATTGTTTCGCTTGTAGTTTCGTTATTTGCTTTCTCCGCTGCCAACGATCATTTCTCACAAGCCGAAGAAGCGGCGGTGGCAGAAACGATCCCGGTATTTGACGATGCGAAACTCGAAATTCCCGAGGGCTGGAAACGAACCAAGCCACAATCGGGGATCATCGAACACGAATTCTTGGTGAAAACTGGCGAGGGAGACGATGCACCGCAGGCGCGAATCACCATGATGGCCGCTGGCGGGCCCGTCAAGGCTAACATTGAACGGTGGAAGGGCCAGTTCTCTGGCGGCGATGCGGACGCTCAAAAAACGGAGGATAAGACAGTGGGTAAGTGGACGATTCATATCGCCGACTTGTCTGGTACTTTCGCCGAAAGCATGGGCGGAGGCCCTTTCGCTGGTGGCAAGACCGTTAAGCGAGAAGGCTATGCAATGACAGGCGTCATTCTAGAACATGCCGAAGGACGCAAGTATTTTATCAAGGTCACCGGGCCGATGGATGTTGTCAAAGCAAATCGCCCAGCGGTCGTCAAAATGCTTGAAGGCTTGAAGTAAACCGCTTGAGCCATAGGCGTTATCCCGGACAGATAAAGATTTGCTAATGTGGGCAAGAAGCCTTTGCGCAGATTTAATTCCATTATTTTGCCGCGAGCGGGGCTTGTCCCCGTCGGGCGACGATCACAACCAGATTGCGAAGAAGCAACTTCTGGTTGGGATTATTGCCCGACGGGGATGAACCCCGTCGTAGCATCCGGTCGGAACAATATCGATTCAAAATTTCGCTATTAAATTCAATGTCAACCCCCAAATTTTTAACACCCCAGCGCTAGCCTCGGGCCTTACAAGGCTCTAACGGACGCGATACCTGCGGCTAGCGCCGTCGGCTCACTAAGTGTTGCTGAACCGACCTGCTGGCACCTAACTAAAATCTTTTAATTTCAATCTTAGTAGTCAATGAATATCCAAAGTTTTTGGGAACATCACGGAATCGTTCGCAATCCTTTTGCGGAAGAAGATGCCCAGACGGACCCCGTGTTTAAAGAGCATTGCATCAGCAGTGCATACCATCCAACTTGGGATAAGATTTACGGTGATCCAGCAGAGCCTTCAACCGCGATTATCTTTGGCCCCAAAGGCAGTGGTAAGACTGCCATGCGATTGCAAATCGATCGTCATCTGTCTCGTTACAATCAAGAAAATTCATCCAAGCGAGTTTATGTCATTCGGTATGATGACTTCAATCCCTTCCTCGATCACTTTTGCGAACGCATGGGGCGTTTCCACTCAAAAAAGCCTGAGAAGGTGCTAGACTCATGGCGCCTCTGGGATCATATGGATTCGATTTTGTGCTTAGGTGTGACGGACCTTGTTAACCAAGCCTTGAACGCAACCGAAAGCTCGGAGCCAATGGACCCAGGCAGCCGCGCGGCATCCCAGATTACTCCAGCGCAACTTGCCAAGCTTGATCGGACATCGAAGCGAGATTTCTTGTTGCTGGCCTGTTGCTATGACCAATCCACCGAATCAAGCTTTGATTTCCGTTGGAACCAACTTCGCAAGAAACTTCGCTACGGCAATTGGTCGGCATCTATCGATCTGGCCCTTGGCATCGTTTGGCTATTCGCTGCCTTAGCCTTTGTATGTTGGATTTGGAATCGCGAGGCGATCACGGACAAAACGGCACTGTGGTTGGCACCACTGCTGATTTTGCCTGGTGTGATGCCTTACTTGATTCGATGCTGGAAATCGATGATGGCTGCCATTGGCATTCGCAAGCACATGCGTGTGGGCAAACGCGAGACAGGGACGATGCGCCGCCTGCTGATGAAATTTCCACGTGCTGAACTTGCCAGTCAACCGCTTCCTCGCTTGGATCGAACAGACGATCGATACGAATTGTTGAACAAGTTTAAATCGCTGTTGGCAAGACTCAATTTTGCAGGAACCATCGTGCTGATGGATCGCATCGATGAACCCGACTTGATCGGCGGTAAGCCGGAATTGATGCGTCGGTTCATATGGCCGTTGCTCGACAACAAACTGCTAAAACATCCCGGCGTTGGATTCAAGCTGATGTTGCCACAAGAACTGTATCGTGACGTGGAGCGGGAATCGCGGGAGTTTAACGAGCGAGCTCGGCTAGACAAACAAAATGTCATACCCGCGTTCCAATGGACAGGAGAGTCATTATACGATTTGACTCGTGCCCGAATGTTGGCGTGCGAAGCTAGCGGTCGCCAAGTTGAACCCAAAGATTTATTTGTCGATACGGTCAGCTACCAGAGATTGTTAACGGTCTTCCAGTCGTTACGAGTGCCCAGGAATCTATTTCGGTTCCTGTATCGTGTCATGGTCGAGCATTGCAATCGTTACACCGATAGCCAACCTAAATTCCAAATTGATGCGGCGACATTTGAAGCTGTTTTCGCGGTCTACAGCCGCGAAATCGAAACGATCCAGAACTGAGAACTTATGTTTAGCCGTAAAGCTCGCTTCTCAGTCTCTCAGTTGTTGGTTGCGACAAGTGTCGTCGCATTGATTTGTGAATCGCTTTTTAACAACAATCAGTGGTGGAGTGCGACCCTTGGCACGATCACGATGGGCATGATACTTAACTCACTGCTCACCGCAATCTTCACCAAGGGAGAGCGCTGGGCCTTTTCGCTCAGTTACTTTGTTGGTGCATTGTTCTTTTCGCTTGGACTTTACACCTACGTAGCGTCGCTTCCCTACCTGCTGACTCTCAAAGCCATGGAAATGGCCAAGACATACGCACCCAATCCACCCGACGAAAACAATTTCCTGATCGTTGCGGCGATATTTTGGTTACAGTTAACGTGTTACTCCGCCGGCATCGTCGGCAGAATGTGGTATCGACGAACACAATTGGAAACGATCGAAGACATTTCAGTCCCGTCAGTTCGAAATTGTTGACTCTGCGTACTTTGCTCCCTGTGTCGAAGCCTCACGATTGCTCAAGATTGGAAGATTGCTCGCGATGTTTAGTCAGATGCATGTTCCGATGGCGGCGCGATCTGTATTCTTTGGCCGTTTATTTCGCTCATTCGTGTGGTCAACCGCATTAATCAGCGCGAGTCTCGCAGTCGGCATCGCTGGCTACCATTGGATCGCGGGATTGACGTGGGTTGATGCCTTCTTGAACGCGTCGATGATTCTAGGCGGAATGGGGCCAGTTGCAGAACTCAAGTCAATTCCAAGTAAGATTTTTGCGTCGTGCTACGCTTTGTTCTCCGGCCTCGTGCTGGTCGGCACGACAGGCTTGGTTCTTGGCCCAATCCTCCATCGCATGCTCCATCAATTTCACCTTGATGACATGGATGACGCAAATGAGAATGCCTCAGGGGACGGCAAAGCTTGAATACGAGACTACATGGATTGCGTAACACTTTGAGATGCTCCCAATCGAAATCATTAAGCCCGAGATTCTGGCTGATTCATTTGGTGTGAATCGGCCAGCTCCTCAGGCTCAATGTTTTTTTAGACCAATCTGAGTCAAGACTTCCTGGATGATGACACGTCCATTACCAGCGTTTGATGGTATAGGTCTTGCCGTTTACTTGGACCTTTTCGGCCAGAATAACACTGTGATTTCGCATCTGAACCGGAGCACCCCAAAGGACGACTTCCGTCTTGGGCTCAAGCGTCATCTTGAACTGGTCAGCACCTCCCAGGTCAACCAGTTGATTGCCATGGTCGGTTTCGATGACCGCCATCACGTGGTCGTTCTTTTGAGCAGAAGCACTATTCGTTTCAAGTATGCTTCCAGTAAATCGTGGCGCATGGCGAGCGATAATGACTTCCTTGTTTTCCACTGTCACCTTGTCAGCGACTAACACATCTTTATCGCCGATTTGCACCATCGGACCGGATGCGGAAATTTCGGTGCCCTCTTCGATTTTGAAATCGGTCAGGTCCGACGACGCTCCAAGATCGACGATCAGCGAGTCCTTTTCACCCTTTACTTGAACGATTGTGTGTGATTGTCCATTGACCTTCGCAACCTTCGTGCTCTCAACCTTGCCGTCGACGGAATGACGCTTGGCGTCGTATACTGCATCGGCGTCTGTTTCCGTCTTTGCGATTGACTTAGCGCCGTTCGTGCTCCCGCTTTCTTGATGCTCGTTCGAACCAGTGAAATCGACATGGTCGTACTCATCGTACACGCCATCGTTGTCACTATCGCGGTACGAATAGAGACCGTCGTAAACACCGTCATTGTTCAAGTCACGGTACTGCGCCGCGGATGAGTAAGCTGTTGTATTACCTTCGAGCGTCGAATAATACGTTGGCGAGAGCTGGTAGTAGTCATAAAACCAGACGTTGGCGGCATTCGCGTTATTTGGATTGGCATAACCAAATCGGGCGTTGGCTGCTGCGTTTGCTGCAGCATTCGAGTTTGGCGGAATCGCATCCCCTGCGGCCCGGGTAGCGTTGGATGCCGCGCGTGCTGCATCGCCAACGGGTGCATGACATGGTTTGCTAGGAAACTTTGGAATTGGTCTTGCGGCGGCGATGTCGGAATCCGTCGCATCGCTGCTGGCGGCGAGTCCAGAATGC
>JAYVSE010000469.1:0-7729 GCA_043775635.1 Planctomycetaceae bacterium
GCTGTCCGACTGGGCTCACGCACCCTCCACTCGAAAAAGGAATTCAAAAAATATTTTGAATCAGGACTTGCCAATATTTAAGACCGTCGCTCTCCCCAGTAATCTGGGGAGAGGGGCTGGGGGGTGAGGGGCAATGTGGCGCAAAGATGACCCCGTGTTTTACTGTGTTTTTCTCGCGATCACCCCCCTCATCCCCCGCCCTTCTCCCCCGGAGTACCGGGGAGAAGGGAGCCTATTTTCGTAGTACTTTGTTACATCAATAACTACCTAAACTCGCTATGTTCGATCATTTTCATCAGGCCAGGCTGGCAGCCTATCCCACTTCAAAAACCGGACAGTTATTGATCGAACGGTCCTTGGTTCTTCACCCGGTGGTTTACAGCTAGGCCGTAAGAGCCACCCGAAAAATGCCGAAATTCAATTTAGACTCGCAGCGAGCCACGGAACGCCCTGGCGCTATAGTAAGACTGCGCGCCGTTGTGATATATAAAAACGTGGCCGAAGCGGCGATCACCAAAGAGGGCGCCGCCGAGTTTTCTAATATCAGCAGGCGATTTCACCCAGCTTGACGTCTTCGTATCGAAATTTCCCAGTTTCTGCAACTCTCGATATTGTTCTTCGGTTAGAAGCTCAATGCCCATGGCAGCCGCCATATCGATAGCGTTATTGTCAGGCTTATGTTCTTTTCTTGACTCCAGCCCTTCACGGTCGTAACAAACACTTGTACGGCCTTTAGGAGTTTCCGCTGAGCAGTCAAAAAAAAGGTATTCGCCGTGCTTTTTGTCATGACCAACCACATCCGGTTCGCCGCCTGACCGTTCCATTTCATTGAGTGACCACAATTTTTCGGGACTAGCCTCCAGCTTTGCTTTCACTTTAGCCCATTGAAGACCTTGATGTCGATTCATGTTATTCTCAAAACGGGTTTCCAACGTTCTGAGCAGTTCTTCGCGTTGTTTTGGTGACAGCTCCTTTTTTGATCCAACGTCTTTCATTTAGGTTTCCTTGTGAGCGCTGTGTCGTGTGATTACCAGCCAACATTTTCTCTGGGCAAGACCGGATTATCAAGGCTGTTCCGAATCCGGTGGTTCGCGGTTATGATTCCCGGCTGACTTTGACCATAATAACACCACACTCAATCCCAGCCAGCAAGTCAGCGATGAAGACAGAGATGTCGTCACCCATTACCGATTCACTCTTCTATGTAACCAGCCATTACCATGGACTGTCGGAGACGTTCGTGACCACGCTGGTGACTGGTTTGGCTGATCTGGGATGGTGCGTCACGGTGGCTTGTGAAGAACTGCATGAAGGCCCAAGTCATCCGCATGTTCAGCCGGTGCAAACCCAGCACCGCAACCTGCGTAAGCGACTTGATCGCTGGCGGCACACGCTTTCACGAAACCGACGCGCCGATCCAAAATCATGGAGCATTCGACGGGCAGCAGCGTCACGATTGTTCAATCCTTTGATTCTAGCGGCACATCCAAAAGTCGCGTTGATCGACTTTGGATACAACGCCGTGTTAGCGTTGCCAATGTGTAAGTCGCACCGGATTCCTATGGCGGTTCATTTTCACGGTTCCGATATCACTTCGTTCTTGGCCGATCAAGGCTATCGAAGCTATCTTCCCGAATTATTTGAATTTGCCAGCGCGTTCATTGTTGCTTCGAATCACATTGCACGTCTGTTGATTCTGGAAGGTTGCCCCGCCGACAAGATTCACTTAGTGCGATTGGAAGCCGCGACCGATGGGGTCGTGGGAGTTGATTGGTCCGTGCGTCGCTTGTCACCTCCATCGGTGGCGTTCTTAGGTCGCTTAACTCCCAAGAAAAACCCGGTCGCGCTCGTCGAGGCGTTCTCGCTCGCAAAGGAAGCTGTTCCCGATGCAACATTAACGATCATCGGCTCTGGTGAAGAATTGACACGAGTGAAGGATCGCGTCTCAAAGCTGCGATTAAATGAATCAGTTGAACTTGTTCCCGGCTGTCCACGCCCCGAGGCGCTCCGGCGGTTAGCGAATCACTGGGTCTATGCGCAGCACAGTGTTACGGCGGTTCGAGGTGATCAAGAAGGGTTCGCGCTCAGTCTCGCCGAGGCAGCGCTGTTAAAAATGCCCGTCGTCTCGACATGGCACAATGGAATACCAGAACAGGTTATCGATGGCGAAACGGGGTATCTCGTACCCGAGTTCGACTTCCCCGCGATGGGTCAGCGGCTGATTCAATTACTATCCGATCCCCTGCTATGTGAACGGCTAGGTGCCAACGGAAGAAAGCGAATTTCAGAGCTTTGCCCACAAGGACAGAGAGCGATTACAGTGGATAAACTGCTGAAAACACTGTGTGAACACCGATGAACCTGATCCCTACATTTTTTTGTCAATCGGCGACTTCTCTTTCGGTGCCCTGCCAGCATCGCGAAGCGCCTTAAGCAAAATGTACTCGACTTGCCCATTCATGCTGCGCAGTTCGTCCTCGGACCATTTGCGAATGGCGGCCAGGATCTTTGGATCAACACGCAGCAGAAAGGAATCTCTTTTGGCCATCAATCGCCTCACGAACGCTTAGTGAAGTGTGCCGGCATTGATGACCGGTTGCGTATGCCGATCTCCGCACAGGACGACTAGCAAATTAGAAACCATCGCTGCGCGACGATCGTCATCCAGCTCAATCACGTTGTCCTTGGATAGCTTCTCAAGCGCCATCTGCACCATGCCGACGGCCCCCTCAACGATTTTTGTACGTGCAGCCACAACCGCATGCGCCTGCTGACGCTGGAGCATCGCCGCCGCGATCTCGGGCGCATAGGCAAGATGACAAATCCTTGCTTCAATCACCTCCATACCGGCTTTTGTCAACCGAGCCTGAATGTCGTGGCGAAGCTGATCACAAATTTCCTGCGTGCTGCCGCGCAATGAAATCTCATGGTCTTCACTATCGTATGGGTGACGAGTGGCAAGCGAGCGCAATGCCGCTTCACTTTGCACCGCGACGAAGTCCTCGTAGTCGTCGACTTCAAACATCGCCTCCGCCGTTTCCACGACTCTCCAAACGACGACGGCAGAAATTTCAATCGGATTGCCGTCACGGTCATTCACTTTGGATGGTCGCCCCGAAGTTCGCGATTTGTGCTGAGTAACCTGACCAGCCGTGTTTTTCTGCTCAGCGGTGTGAATCGATCCAGTCTCGAAGTTGCGAATGCGCAGCGATATCGGCACCTTCGTAAAAAATGGATTGACCCAAAAAAAACCCGATTCGCGAACCGTTCCCTTGTACTGCCCAAATAGCAGCAGCACGCGAGCCTCATTGGGTTGAATCGCTAAGAACCCCCACAGGCCAACTATGCATCCCAGAAACAGCACAATCGCAAATCCGAGACCGGCAACGATTGCGCCCCCAGGCCGCTGAGATGCGACCGTCAGTGTCGCAATGAACCAGTAGGCACTGAATAACAGGCCAAACAGAAAGGTCGCCAACAGTGGCCAACCCGAGAATGGTCGAAACTGTTTTTCAGTAGTCATTTCTTTGCTCGGTACGCGAGGAGGGAACCAACCGGTGTGATTTCAAAGTGATATCGCTTTGATATAGACTCGATCAATGCCTTGCGAGGGCGCAAATTTAAAGAATTTTTTGACACTTCTCGCTGATCGCCAGAAACTGGCTGCGCTGCGAAAGCAACTCTCACCGCTATTTGTTCTTTTATTATGGCCGAATAACGATCGTTATTCAGGTTCCCCTCGCCCCGTAGACTACCCTGTTCGACATCTGCAAAAGGACATTCGGCCACCACCCAGCTTGCCTGGGAGGAGCCAATGATCATCACCAGAAAACGACGCTCATTGCTTAGTTCGACTGTACGAAGTCGACCCCATTGGCCTTGTACCATTGGTGAAGAAGTTTAGTAGGCTAGAAAATACGAGCAAGAATTGACCTATTCCCCCCACATCGCCGCCGAAGGCGGCGATGTGGGGGGAATAGGTACGTTTGACCGACGCCGCCGTTTACCTTGCTAAACTTTTTCACCAACCAGACAAGCAGATTGGGGTCTTGAATCGGACTTAGCAATTCTCCAGCTCCGAACGGTCCTAAACTAAGGCCCGAGGCTCACTCAGTGCTTAGCTGCGATTCATCAAGGACATTGATGGGAATGCTTTTGTCGGCCTTACTGGCCATCTGTTGCAACAACCTCATATCCATCGAAGAACTGGAAAAAATAATGGAACCCGCACCGGTAAGCAAATGCGCGCCGCCAGGATGATCGCTTTGAATACCACCGACGAACAACGGCCGAATGGGATCGACGACTGCTGGAGGCACAGTGGCGGGAACCGCTTCGATTGTATTTTCAATTTGATCTAGCGAACTATTTGGTGCACTCGAAGGTGGTCCTGTCGGCAATCGGTTTGGCCAAGTCCCATCCAATGCCATCAACGCATGCCCTGTATTGCGCAACGTGGAACGAGTCCCGCTGATCCAGCCGAAGTCAAATTCAGGAGCCGATACTTTTTCGCCAAGGAAAAGCGTATAGCCAAGCCCATCGATGATGTTGCGGTCACTGGTTGCTCGATTCAGGATGAACACGCCGTCGTTCGTCGTATCGATCGGTGCTTCGAGCGAATGGTGAATGCCAGCGTAGCAAGTGGTATTGAGATTCACCATGGAAGCAGACGGACAAAGCAGCGTCGCGATCGTGGCTTGACGCACCCTGGCATTTTCTGGGGCGTAGACACCGACGGACACGTCAATCTTTTCACTCAAAGAAGCGAGTTCTAGTTGCGGCAACAGTGCGGCCAACCAGTCATGATGATAACCGACTTCCACGCTTTCAATGGGTCCCATGGGATTCAGTGTGCCGACCGGATAAGCACCTTGTGCATCATGGTAGGCAGCCAAAGCCAAACTCAACTCCAACAGATTGTTCTCGCATTGCGAGCGACGAGCGACCTCACGCATCGATTGTGTTGCCGGCATCATGAGTCCCAACATGACCCCTACAATCGCAATCACGACAAGCAGCTCGACCAAAGTAAAGGCTGAATAGATTCGACGTCTCATGGTTGATCTTTAGCAAATGACTTTTTTATGGATTGGATTATTTTGCCGTCGCGTTCTTCGTTTGCCACCATTGCGCCACCGACCCCATCGACGAATGGAAGCGAAACAGTGACATAGTGATTGCTTGACTCATCGATTGGTAATCGAATGCCAGCCTTCAATGATTCCGAAGACAGATTTTTGGCCGCGTCGATCGCCGCATGAAGGATTCGCCGTGAGTCCTCCTGCTGGCGGTTCAGACGCTGGGCCGCAAGTCCCCGCATGGTGATCGCGGTCGTCGCGGTTACCGCAACAAGCACTGCCAAGCTGATCAAGATCGAGGCAGAACCGCGACGTCGCTCGTGCATGGGTCGATTCATTGTTCAGCTCCTGCCGCTGGTGCTGGCTCTTTGAACGGGATGGCTGCATCGATTTGGACTTCCTGACCTTGGGCCCGGTTACCAACGACCTTTAGGCTCACCATCGCCTCGGTTTCGTCCCAAGCAAACTCAACCGCTGGAGCGGTGCCAATCTTAAACTGATCGAATCGACTGGTCGTTCCGGTCGTTTGATATTCGACTCCGTCGTTGGTTTGTTTCCATGTTGAGATGGATTTGTCGGTCAAATGAATCGTAATCGAGTTGGCAGCTTCGCCAACGGCGACTCGATCGGCCTCATGGACGAGATCGCGAAAGGTTGCGGCCATGCGCCGGAGTTCTCTCGTGAATTGCTGTTGCGATGTAGTCCCTTGCGCCAACTTGGTCAACTGAAATAGCAGCGAGATTGACGTGCCGCTGATTACGGTCACTAGCGCCAATGACAATTCGAGATCAATCACCGCAAAACCGGCATTGCGTCCCCTCTTCATGGTTTCGCCTCGCTTTCCGAATCATCCTCGGTCGCGTTCGATTTCGACGTCAATAACCAACCATGACGAACGACAAGCGGACCAGCAGAAATAAACTCTGGCTTGGATTCGTTGGGAAAGACACGTACAACCACGTGAACGCCTGCTGCGGAAGGCAAGTCTATCAAGTCACTTTTAACGTCGACTCGCAAGCTCTGTGGCACTGACGCCAATGGCTGCGTCGCGGCTTCGACATCACTTGCCGATTTGCCTCTTAAACGTTCCAGTTGATTATCAGCGACGAGCTCAGCCAATAGCCGCAATTCGTTTTGGTGTCGAATGCGGGATTGAACATGAGCCAATTTGGCGATTCCAACAATCGATGCATAGAGCAGGGCAACGGCAACAACCGCTTCAATCAAAAAGCTACCTGACTTGTGCACCAACTTCTTCGGTTTTGTCAACTGAGATCGCATTGTAGTTTTTATCACGTTAATGCCAAAATAAGTTGATAAAGCGTACCCATCATCCAGTAGACGAAGATGCATACATAGGCCCCCATGACCAAAAGGGCGGCTGGAACCATCCAAGCGAGCCGAATTCGCCACTTCAATTCATACTGACGCGTCACATCCTCAACAATCGACTCCAATGCATTCGGAAGGTGGCCAGTCGCGGCAGCAGCATCGATCCAACTCGATTCAACGCCGTTCACGTACCCAGCGGAAAGTAGCGACTTGGCGAGTGGTTGGCCTCGTTGTATCTGTCGCATGGTTGAAGAGGTTTGTCGACGAATCCAACGTGATCGAGTCAACTGTTCAATCGATGAAAGCACTTCGGTGATCGGCTGCCCTCGACGCAAGCCGGATGCAAGCGATTGCAGGCCATCACACCGCCGCCTTGTAAGCAACCAATCGCCAAACCATGGCGTGATGCGAACCAGCCATCGCGAAGGTCGAAGATAACAAAGTAGTACAAGTGCGATCCAAACCACGGCGATCAGCGCAACGAGCAAACTTAAGCTAGAAACATTAGCATGGTGCTCACTAATCAAGGCCAGCGTACTGTTCATCCCAATGCCGAATTCACTGGATAACGTCCACAAAGGAGCCAAGAGCCTACTTAAGAAAATTGGCAGGATCGCAAGCGTTACGATGATCGCAGCCAGATAAATAAGCTGATTTGGGATCGACCATGACGTCCACTCCTCAAACGCCCCATTCGTTTTTGAAATTGTATTTGGAGCAAACCGGGCTTCTGTTTCTGATTCAACCTCTGCTTTTCCGGGGCTCTGTTCCATCGCGACAAGGGCGTCCACTGCAAGGGCAATGCCACTTGATTTAGCCGCTTGTGCGGGACTCTGGCCACGACGAAGGCAATCGGCGAAACACCTACAGCGCAGTGAAAATTCACTTCGCATGTCAACGGCGAATTGTTCAATCGCATCTGGCAATGAGCCGCGACCGCCCACGACCGACAAAATCAGTGATCGCAGCAACCGCAACTCTTCTTTCCGACTTTGGACCATCGCAGAGATCACGCAAGTCCAACCTATCGCTAACACGGGGATCGCAAGATACCTAAGAAGGATGACGGCTGGAACCAGCGTTACGAACAATGCCAACACCCAGCATAGATAACCCAAGCGTTTGACAGTGAACTGGGGCACTAATTTGAATGGGCGCGCGGTGAGCTTGCGCCTAACCACCAGCAATGTGATCCATAGCAGTAGCCCGATCGCCGAGGCCACTAGTGGTCCGGGAACGAATTAACCTTGCTCCAAGCGGCGTTTCCGCCCCTTGTTCCTATTCGACCAGAACGCGGCCTGAGTAAGTCCAATTATAAG
>JAYVSE010000470.1:0-6084 GCA_043775635.1 Planctomycetaceae bacterium
ACGCGTGGTCGGCAAGTGCAGCTTTCGGGGATCGACATCGACGAATAACCTTGGATTCATGCCAATAGATTACCGCCTCTGGCATCAGTGGCAACCCGGTCGTCGTTGATTGAGGTCACAGGACAATCAATGGCAAGCGAGCGCTTCAGAAACCAATCGAAGACAAGCAATCGCGGACAACGGGATCGAATGGTGATTGCGGGTGGTCGATGCGAGTGACTTGCGGTTCATTGCGGTTTGGGGTTGAGCCGCCCAACGACCAGGGTAAGCCGCACGGACAAGCGGCGCGAGCAACGATTGACGTTCGATTTCAGCACCGACATGGCAGGCCGAAAACCCGCCGCTTGTCCGTGTCGGGTTGAACCGCTTGTTAGGCAGTTTTTCGTCGTTGCGGATACCAAATCAGACATGCACCAGTCCCGGCCAAGCTTGCAATGCAAAAGCAGCCAGTGACATAGTCGCCGAAGAACGCCAGTTTGTTTTCCGGAAACATCTGTTGAAAATCGGGTGTTGCAATCATGCAGATGAAGGTCAGTACGACGAAGGCGGTAGCCAGTGAACCAGAGAAAATGACGATGCCAATGTCACGCTTCCAGTGTGAGAATTGCGACGCCCATAATCCGCCCATGAGAAATCCGACCGCAGGCACTGTGAATGCTCCCATGATTGCGAGCTTCGCAGCGAGTGGTAGTTGATTAACAAACGCGAGGAGAGCGACGGTGTAAAAGAAGAAGCCCGAAGCGACATACAAGAGGATTCTAGATACTTTGCCCATCAGGCGGGGTGTCCGTTGCGAAGTAGTGGTTGGCAGCCGGCCGGAACAGAAAGAATACAAAGACCAATAATGAGAGAACGCCCGGAATCAGCATCGCCTTCATTGGCGACGTTGCGAGGGCGACGACGAATCCGATGGCACTCCAAATGACGTAGAGCAAGCGTGCCCAATTATGGCCATTGAGCATTCCGATGCCGCTGGCAAGCATCACTGCAAGTCCCAGAAACAGCATGACATATTGGACTGGTATCGGAATCGGATTCTTTGCCATGAGTTCTTGGACCATCGGGTTGTTCAAGCTGACGGCGCTGGTGACAAGATTGATTGCCGCGATGACGATCAATATCCACGCTACGACTGTGATTGATGTCGGACGTTGTTTCACATTTGGTGTTTCTCTTACGGCCGAACGTCACGCATCACCGGGCCGGCGGTGACGACTCTCCATTGGTAACCGGCTCCGGTGCATGCGATTGTTCGTCGGAACGGCTCGCTGGCGGATCTGGGTGTTTTCGTCCCCGGCAATAGCTTGCACACTCTGTCAACCAAATGGCCGCAGCACCAAGGGCGCCACCAATGAACCCGATGATCAGGATTTGCAGCAACGATTCAGCGTAATCTCCGATCACCAAATAGTCGTGCGGCGAAATCCACAAAATGTCCGCGACGAGCCAGGTAAGTGCCGCGGCAGGACCGCACACAAAGGCAGCCCTTACGAGCCACCAGCGTGGCTTTGATGTCTCGGAGGCGGGCTTGACTATACGGAGAACGACTACACCTAAGGCGAGAAGCACAGCTACTGCAACGAGATTGCCGCGCATGTCGGCCATCGCAAGTGCATGACTGGGGTAATGAAGAAGATGGCCAATCATTGGGTTCCCATCGAGTGATCCCACGAATCCGCGACCTTGATGCGACGCAACTTGTCCGCCGAACGACCAAGTTCAGTTGCCGGGCCGCCTGCAAAACCGTTATGTCGCGCGAAACCGAGATGGCGGCCCGGTCAACTGCAACTTTTGGTTCGGCCGGGACTATTCCACCCGCTCATTTTCAAACGCGACCCACTCCGGAGCGTTCTGAGTCAACCAATCTCGCGCTTGCTCCGAGACGTAATTGTAAATCGGGTGCTCGTCCTTCGCGACGACAAAATCCGAACCATCCCAGCTCGAAAGCACCAAGTGATAGCCACCCTCGCGGCTAATTTGGATGCCTGGACGAAAGCGAAGTTCCAAGAGTTCGCCAAGTGCATCCGCCGTCTCGTGCGAGTGCTTTCTCCGCAAGATGTAATTCTCCGGCTCGCCGCCGGCTGGGTATTTCATCTCCTTGGTACCGAACGGCTCCCACTGACGCCAATCGATCATCGTGATCCGTTTTTTTGTCACTGGACCCACTTCAATTCCCGCGAGCCCAGATTCGCGTAGTCGGCTGAGAAACTCGCCGGTGACAACGACGTATCTGCCGGGTTGAGAGATTGGCGGCACAAATGGACCGGTGCGTTCCAGTTCAAGCGCGCCGTCCTTTGATCGCGAGGCCATGCCGTGGAAGAGAATGTCTCCGTAATCGCCCCACGGCGGTTCAGGTCGCCTCAGTCGGTAGAACCGTGTCGAGTTCATGAATTCAGGCCGAACGACAAGGTTAACCGGGCGGCGGCCAAAACGCTTGGATGACAGAAACCGCGCCAACCGCCGCTCCGGTTGAACCGCTTGTTATGCTGCTTTAGTTTGCGTTAAGGCCGGTTGCACGGCAACCCAGCTTGATTTTGTATTGAGACTCCCAGCGGATGACCTCTGAATCCTGTGTGGACTTTGGAAGAACCTGAAGAATGGAATACCGGAATGCCATGGGATATGCAGGGTCGTCTCTGACGACTTGTTTGAGCAGTTTGTTGTTCCCATGTCCGTTGCCAGCATATTGAGACCAGCGGCCCCAAATGCCCGACAACCCGTACGCCGACCCCACATACTGCTGGCCGGTGATAGTTGCAAGAATCAGATAGATACCTGCAACCGAAGACAAGCTGGAATGCCAGTCTCTGTGGGCGGCGGGATTGTCCATCAGATCAGAAAGTTCGGTATGTGATAGGCTGAAATCCAGATAGTCGGTAAACGGCTCAAGTGCTCGGCCTGTTGGGAACACTTCAATAAGCGGTTTGTTCCGCATGTGTTGGTGCCATGCCAGTGCCCCAGCGCCCCACTCGATTACTACTCGGCCTTCCAAGTCGGCGTACTGTGGTTGATGTTCAAGCGTGTAGAAGCAACAGGGAGTGTCACGCCATTCAACGAATGGCGAATTGCGAGGAATGTCTGATGGTCGGCTTTGGCGAACGCCGAGGACACGATACACACCCAAGAATCTGGCACGAGTACCACCGTCGCCAGTGAATGAGACGATGTAGTCACAGTCTCCGAAAATGTCTCGCGCCTGATGAGACTGATACAGATCGAACCAACCATCGCGAATGAGCGTGAGAATGTCGAAACGTTTGTCTTGGTGGCGAACGAGCTTCGCGCGGCACTTCGGGTCAAAGCCTCGAATTGTGAGAAGGTCAAGAATGCCGAGGGAATCAGTCATATTGGTTGCAGCATAACGATAAGGATAAGCTGCCGGGGCCGCCTGCAAGACCTTCATCCCGCGCGAAACCAGTATGGCGGCCCCGGTCAGCTTCATCCGTTTGTTATGCGGCGGCCCCATTCGGTTATGCGAACAAGCCCGCCATCGGCTGCGTAACTCCATCCCGGATGCGACTCCCAGCGAGCGGCCACTTGTTACGCAGCCGCGCACGGAGCGAATCTGCCACCTCGGGAGGACGGGACTCAAGCCAGTAACCTACGGCATAGATTAGCGGAACCGCGGCCTTTGGTTCTGTGTAGTTTACGTCGATGATCGCAGGTATCACGTTATCCAAGTTGTTGGACTTTGAGAGAGCGGCGAACCAGATTAGCGTCTTAACGACGTGTCGTCCGCCGGTGCTTAACGGAACTGCCCCTTCTGGGATTATTAGCCACCGTGCAAGGTCGATAGCGAAGATCTCCGAGCTAATGCCTTCCAGGGCTGGAGATGCGGCGCGCACCCACTTGCGGTCTGGGCGGCGGCGGGAAGTTCGATCTACATGACGCAGTAATGTGGTCCATAAGCCGCGCTGGTGATCCGGCAGCGCGAAAAAGCCATCCCTTACACCGCGCGACAGGCAGTTCCGAGGGCGAAGCGGTTCCTGAGGATCTTGCCAGAGCGTTAGCGCGATTACACCGCGGGCCCGTGTCACTTCCGCGGAATGCAAGC
Source organism: Planctomycetaceae bacterium (assembly GCA_043775635.1). Taxonomy (GTDB): domain Bacteria; phylum Planctomycetota; class Planctomycetia; order Pirellulales; family Pirellulaceae; genus UBA6163. Next base: position 4,055 of record JAYVSE010000470.1, read on the forward strand.
CCTTTAGCTGGTCTCGGTAAGCGCGCAGGGCATCGAAGAACGCGCGCGTGTAGGGTCGTGTGCCAAACGAGGAGCGCGCGAGCTCGATCGGCGCCTCAACACCACCGTGACCGCAAGAGTGACGTGTGGCCGCGAGGATGGCACAGGCATCCTCAATTTCAATCGCCCTGGGGAGTGCTGCGTAGAGCGCCTGGAGTAACCACATCAGCTCCACGAAAGCGTCAGTCTTGCGAGTATCGTACAGTTCGAAAAGGGCCACGATCAGTTTAGGAATCCGATCAACAGGAAGCCCCGATGCGCGGTGGTGGGCCCAAGCTTCTCGCACCCTGACGTGTTCGATGCCACGCTCACGGGGTTCGAGCAACGTGATTGAGCGGATCGCGTCTTCGATCCAGTCTTTATCTTGCGTCGTAGGTGCCACAAAAATGCTCCAGACTATCCCAAGCCGCATAACGCTCAGGTTAACCGGGCGGCGGCCAAAACGCTTGGAAGACAAAAAACGCGCCATCCGCCGCTCCGGTTGAACCGCTTGTTGGGCGGCTGCGGTTCATTGACCTTTCAACTCCCAAACCGCTTTCAGTTCGCCGACAGACCATCTGCCGGCCGTTGTTTTTGGCTTATTACTGGCCCACCGGTTGAGTGCAGCCGGTTTTATTTTGCGCTTTCATTTCAGGATCGCCGTGAATCCCTTCCGGTAGCGAATTCAACCAGTTGACGAATTGCTTTACGAACGACCTGTCTTTGATTCGTTTGTGTCCGGGACCAGTTTTGATGATCTCGGTGAGTTCATTGGGTATTTCGATTGCGTTTTCGCCGAAGTACCAGAAGCGTTGACAAACCAGAACGTTCTTGCCGCTCAAGTCGTGTTCAACGTCTTTTTCGAAGTGATGCACATTGCGGCGCTGCGTCCACTTGCCGTCGACGTTGACGTAAATGTTGTCGCCATGTTTGCGCCACCATTCACTGCGGCTAGCTGGCCGTTTGACTTGGTACTTCTCTTCGCTTCCATATTCTTCGAGTGTAATCACGTCGGAAATCTGTGCGGCATAAACCATTGTCTGGCTTCCGACCGTCCTCGATGATCCGGTACCGACGATGAAGTCGCCCTTGCTGGCTTGCGACCTGATTCGAGGCTTGCATGTCGCCAATGTAAGGAACCCGCCAAACGGATTCGGTGCAAATCCGGAATCGTGCGTGATGACATACGAGAAAATGTGCATAGCGCGCGCCTCACAGGACAATCATTCGCGGACGAGTGCTTCACGGGACAATCGAAGACAAGCGGTCGCGGATTACGGGATCGAACGATGATTACGGGTGGCCGATGCGATGGACTTGTGGTTCATTGCGGTTTGGGTTCGAGCCGCCCAACGACAAAGGTAACCCGGCAGCGGCCACGAGACTTTGAATTCAGAACACGCCCGATCCGCTGCTCGGGTTGACCGCCTTGTTCGGCAGTGTTTTCGATTGCCGTCGCAGTTTCCTTACTTATTAGTGTCGATAGTGGTTTCATTCGACACTTGCCGAGATTTCACAGTCGCCACGACTTTTCCCGTCGGCAACCGTGTGACCTTCAGATAAGGACAGGCTTCTTTTGAATTGTCGATTGTCAGTGCTAAATGGGCAATGTTTAGTTGATCGATTGGAAACAGGCCGAGCCTCTTCGGTACAAGACGTGTGCCACAGGGGTCGGCGGTTGATCCGATCGGTTCCGCAAAATGCCCGCCCGGTCCTTCGTGATCAAAATGGCCATGAATCTCCTCCTCGTGCCTTGCATCGGCGCGGTCCAGAACTGCGATGGCATGTTCGATATTGCCTGCCCGAAAGTCATTTAGAATTCCCTCCGCCTCTTCGCCGGTAAGGCCCTCGCAATCTCGCATTTCGTCTGCGAGCGCACGCGCATCTGCTGATCCATCCACTCGATCACGATCCATATCATCAGCGTAATGGTCGAGTCTATCAGCGACGTCACCGACCGAATCATGTTCACCTGGCATGTTAATAGGACCTTCCGTTTGTAGTGGCCGAAC
>JAYVSE010000471.1:0-9518 GCA_043775635.1 Planctomycetaceae bacterium
AGAAATTCTTTTTTTCGGAGTAGGACAAAGAAGAAAACCAAAAGTAAAATTGGCTGCGCCAAACCGATGATTTTGGCTCAATCCAAACCGTCGGTCACAACCACCGGGTGAAGAACTAAGGAATAGAAAAGCCCGAAGGGCTGACACATCAATCAAACAGTTTGATGCGTTGGCCTTCCAAGCCCCTCTCGCGGAGAGATTATGGAATTAAATCTGCGCACAGGCTTCTTGCCCACAATCGCAAATTTTTAATTTTTAACAGCTCAGACCGTAACCGTTCCCATACGTAATGCTAAAGTGCCGGCGACCACGGAGTGTTCGGCGACAATTGCTACTGGGTTCGCATGTCGATATTGAACAAAGACGTGCCTTGCTGGTCCCAAACTCGCAGCATCCCATCATCGCCGCCTGCGACGATTGATTTGCTGTTTTGAGTTGCCCGAAGGCTATATAAAAACCCGGTTGCGCCCTCGAAGTTCGGACCGGACCCACCACCGGTGTTGCGTGTTGTTACTTGGTGATCACCTGTGGCAAGCACAAAATTATCTGATGCTCCAAGGTATTGTATTGCCGACACTTCCTTGCCAAAGCCAGCAATCGTTCTGGCCTGCTCGCCCGTCAGTACATCCCAGACTTTGATGACCTTATCTGCACCGCTCGATACAAGCCATCGGCCATCCATCCGCCAGCTCACTCCCAGTACGTGATGCGTATGGCCTTCCAGCGATTTGATCAGCTTGCCTGACGCGACCTCAAAGATTTTGACGAATCGATCAGCACCACCGGTGGCAAGATAATTGCCATCAGGTGAAAACTCGATGCAAAAGATGGTATCGCTGTGTGCGTCGGGAATCATCTGAATCAACGCGCCGTCAGCCACGTTCCAAAATCGAAGCTCGCCGCTACGGGACGGATCGCCGCTGCCCGTTGCCAGATATTTTCCGTCGCGGCTGAAACTGACCGCAGTCACACCGTGTTGAAGCGGATTCGGGGAATCAGAAGTTCCAACGATCCGTTCAAGCTTCCAACTTTCCGCTGCGCTGTCACAAATGGCAAGTGATTGGTTACGGTTTAAAACAAACAATCGAGTGTTATCGATAAAGGTAGAGGCGATCAGATCGCTCGGCTCGCTGACGTTAAGTTCCATTGCGTCACCCCCTTCGCCGCTGAACAATGGCAATCGGCCATCGGAGCACGCAACGACTAGCCGGCGTCCATCTTTTGAGAATGCAACCGATCGCACTGCAGGTCGCTGTTCGGCAGGAACGGAATGGATCGACTTTTGCAGCGATACTAATTCGTCTTCCGCTTGTTTTTGAGCGGCCTGGAGTGCTTCAAGTTGAACCGCGAACCGGGGCTTTGCCTCATTGGCTTTGTTGACCGATTCCTTAACTCGTTCCACGGTTTGTAAGGCGGCTAGAAGGTTGGCATCGGCGGTTGCTTTTTCTTCGATCGCCTTTTTGGCCGCGACTGCCGCCGTTGCCTGTAGTGGTTCGGAAGCTTTTACTTTCGCTGCCATTTCATTGAGATTGGCTTCGGCCTTCTGCTTGGCCTCGTCTGCTGCCTGCTTGGCAACTTCCGCATCGGAACGCAGTTTCTCGTCGCCGGCTTGCACCTTTGCGAGTGACTCGGCCGCTTGGACCTGCACACTATCAGCCGCAACCTTTGCAGCTTGTGCGGCGGCAAGTTCGGTCTTGAGCAGTGCCAGTGCCTTGTCGGCTTCATCTAGTGCAGTCACTGGTTGCGAGACAGCCTCGGTTTTTAGCTTCACTTCAGCCTCGGCCTTGGCGACAGACTCAACTGATTTCTTGGCGTTAGCCTCTTCATCGGTCTGTAGTTTGGCTGCGTTTTCAAGGTTACTTTTGCCGTTTGAAACCTGCAAACGTGTCAACTCAATCGCCAGTTGCTGTCGTTCGACTGCGCGTTGCGATTGGATATCGATCGCGAGATCGGCAATGGCTTGGCCATTTTCCGCGTTCCACAATTTCGCAGTGCCGGATTGGGAGCCTGTGGCCACGCGTTTGCCATCCCTGCGAATCGAAACCGAACTGATGGGTGCGCCATGGTTGTAACGTTGGAGGACATTGCCACTTGCCGTGTCCCAATGAAACGCGAAGCCATCGGCACTGCTCGACAAGAACTGCGAACCCGATAGATCTGTGGCTGATAATGCAGTGATCGGCCCGTTGTGTCCCCCGAGTTCTTTGGTGCTCTTGGCTTGTTCTGATGAAAAGTCGGAAGCCGGCCAGACTCGAATTCGATTGTCTGCGTGGCCTGTGACGATTTGCGAGTCTTGCGCAATGAAGGCAACGGCTGTCGGTGGCGTGGATAATAGAATCTGGCCCGCTTGTACACCGTCATTGACATTCCAGATTCGAATCTCATTGCTGGACGAACCGGTGACCCATTGGCTGTCATTAGAATTAAAGGCAACGCAAACGATCTCGCTGTCGTGAGCACGCACGGAATGAAGCTTCTTCGCCGCAACAAGGTCGTAGATTTCAACGACACCATTTGCTTCACCAATGGCCGCAAATTTGCCGCTGTTCGACACCGCCAAGCAACGCGTTTCGGCATTAGTAGGTGGTAATTCCGTTTTTATGGCTGCTTGCTGATGCAACCAGACCTTTGCCGCGCGGAATCCTGAAGTTGCGATTCGCTCTCCATCCGGGCTGAAGGCGATCGATTGCACGACGTCCAAATCGGCGACGCTCGCTGGTGATAAGCTGGGATCAGACAAACAAGCAACTTCTTGTCGTGAACTCAGTCGATAGACAAAAACCTGGTTGCCTGAACTTGCTGCGGCAAATCGCCCATCTGGCGACACGCCAACAGAATAGATCGAGACGATACCTTTGGGCAGCGGTTGAAAGGCGATGGGTTTGGGGGCGTTTGTTAATTCGCCTTTGGCTCCTTCGTTGATCCACAATCGCAACAGCCCTAGCTCTACCGGCGTGAGATCGATGGCACCGACTTTATTGTCCGCTGGCGGCATGATGGGGTCGGATTGGTGCGAGGCTGTTTGGAAGATAATGCTCTGGACAGCATTGCCGGGCAACAATCCCTCGCCAATCGTCCCGCCTTTCAACATCGACTTCGGAGACTCAAGATTCAAGTCACTTTTCGCCGTCGTCGCGTTGTGGCACGACAAGCAATTGCGGCGCAATATCGGCAGAATTTCCTGCTCGAAATCGACTGGTCCGTTGTGCTGGACGACATCGATTGGCAGCGGCTGTGTTTCTTCAGCGTAACCAAATGTTACGGGCGCGAGTAAAATTGTCAGCGCGACGACAAGCGTGCTCGAATTTTGAAATCTAGTCATGCATGGATCCTGAGAACGCGATTTTCGCTATTTTGTTGCGGCTGGTTCGATTTTTACTTCGACCGTACGCTCAACTTGTAAGCTGGGGCCGTTGAAATTGAGCCGGGCGCGGACTTTGATCACGTGAGTTCCAGGTGTGGAGTCCGCTGCTGCCTTGACGATCAACTTGCCTTCGGGCTGTTCTGGTGAGATTTGAATTTTATCGATACTGATACCAGCCACGCCAGAGGGAAGGGTTGTCTCCAGGTCGATCGGTCCAGCAAACCCAAAGAGTCGTTCGGCTGTGATGGCGATGTCGCCCTGCTCACCAGACTTGATCGCCGTCACGGGTGAAATGATCGTGAGCTTTACCGGAACTTCGGCGACGTTAATCGAGACCGTTCGCGATGCAGTGAAAGTCTCGATTTCTTTGGGTTTGGCGGCTTCAGCCAAGTCCACTGCTCGTTTGTCGACCACCTTTTGTTCTTCGAGGGCAGCCTTCAGGGTATCCAGCGAGACTTTTGCTAATTCGATTACCTTGGCTTTGGCTTCCTCTGCTACTTTGCGAGCTTCCGTTGTCTCTGCATTGTCACCTACCGCAGCCAAATCGCTCACTTTCTTCTCAGCGCCGACTCTGTCAGCTTCAGCCGTTTTCGCCGCTTCCGTTAATTGCATTACTAGCTCGGCGAATTTCTTTTTGTCCTCCTCGGCACGGGCAACCGCCGCAGGATTTCGCTGATAGCCACCTCTGGCTTGTAAGACAAAGTACAGTGAATAATCACCTGGCGGTGTGTTGGGCTCAACCGTTATTTCTACTTTGGCGTCGTTCGCTTGCGCATCAAGAGTGATGGGTGCGACCTTGATTTCCGGCGGCATTCCACGTGCTTCCAGCTTGGGATTGCCTTTGATCTCAATACGGCGTTCGATCTTCAGTGGAATGGTAAGTTTGCCGGCGCGCGCCGTTTCCCAGGTCTTGTCTTCAAGCATCGTGAGAGTCACTGGAGCGAGTTCGGGAATCACCGCAAGCGTCGCTTCTTGAGCGATCCGTACAAAGGTCATTTCGACTCGGGAGTTTTGGTCCCAAACGACTGAACCCGCCAACGCTTCACGACGAACATCTTGGCCGTCTAGCTTTGCTGTACCGACGACCTTGACAGATCCTGACCAAGGAGCCGCGTCAACGGTGGCAGAAGCGACGAGGCTGACTTGCTGCTGCTTGGGTCCGATCACGACCGGAGCGACGCTTAAACCGGTCGGCAGTCCTTCGACGGTAAGCGTGATCGGTCCGTCGAATCCGCCGCTACGATAAGCTTGCACTGTCATCGGTTGAGCGCCACCTTGCCACAGTGTCGGACTGCCTGAGATGACTCGCGCGGGATTAACTTCGATGAGCGCTCGCGATGTGGCCACCAGTTGAAAATCTGGTTGTGGTGCGCCAATCGTCATCCGGTATATGTTACTGGGATGCGAGTTCGAACCGGAGTACAGATCGCGAACCAATACTCGGTGCAAGCCATCCGCATCCGCTGTGAACATGATGGTTGCATCGTGAGAAGGAGCATCGAATGGTGAATTAACGAAATTCGTCGTCCTATCGTCTTGTTCTTGTATCACTCGCACGGTTTCCTTGCCTTCCGCATCAGCGCTTACTTGCTGGACGACGATTGTTGGGTCAGTGGGCAGCGTTAATCGCTCGGAGAACAGATCGATAACATACGTCTGACCCTTTTGTGCTTCAAACGAAAACCAGTCGGCATCGCGGTGAGGAAAGAATTGCCCTGCGATCTCACAAGGTAGCGAAAGCAAATGGGACTTTGCTGGATCGTCATTGGGTTCCTGTTCGATAACGACTGGAGCTTTTGCATGCGAAATGAACACGGGGTTCGACGGTCCGGCGGGAGAACTCAATCGATACACATAACCGTCTACCGTGGCTTGAATGGGTTCCTTCAAATGGTTTGATGGAGACAAACCCAAGCAGGTTGCTTCGGACGGAATGTGAACCTCCACTTCCAATTGTTCGAGTTTTGCTTCCATACCTCGCGCTGCCTGCATGGACGTTAACGGTGCCGGCGTGCCGCCAGGAAGATGATGGCCGTAAAGAGTGAATCGGTTGGTAGCACCTCGCATACCGGATGGCGGGAAAACGAAGTCGATATGAGGCCGCGTGCTTAATTCCAGGCGATAGAAGAACTCGTCTCCACCTCGATAAACAGAATCAGAAATTTTGATTCGATACGCACCATCGGTTGGTGCCGTAAAATCGATTGACGGTTCTCGCCGATGGGTGCCTTGACCAAATCCTAACTGTTTGCCAGTAGTGTCGAGGATTTCGATCACCGGCATCATCCGTGAATCAAGTCGCCTCGTCGCGCAGCCGATGATCACACGCTCGCCCTGTTTGGCATCAAACTGGAAGACATCGAAATTGTCAGGGTCACTACGGGCATTCACGACAGAGTTAACAGCGATCGGCAGCGCGCGTTCAAGCGCGTGATTGTCGCCTTGTTCCACGATTTCTGGCAGGTCGTTCACTTCAAACATGCGAGATGTCGACAAGCCATAATGGCCGCTTGCACGAGCCTCGTAGATTCCCGGTGGAACATCGGTAGCGATGCTAACGACGAACTGGTTGGGCACCGCGCGAGGTTCTTTTTCAAACGCGCGGAGAGGCGAAACTTTTGGTACGGCGGTGATGCCCGGATGGGTAAACACCAAGCGATTGACTTCGTCGAGATCGTTACCGCCGATTGTAACTTCGGTCACCGTCCCCTGCTTTCCACCGGGAGGATAAACCCAATACAGTCGAGCCTGCGGTAGTTCTGCCACGGCGATCGCCGATGAAGTGATCGCAAAAAACGCTGCTAGGGACCAGTCCCGAAATAACTTCCTGATATCAATCGTAGCGGAAGAGCGCAAGCTCTCCGGTGCCTCGATACCGTACGTCTCACGCGGTTCCGCTGAGAAGTTAATTGTTTTTATGTCTAGTGTTGGGAACATGTACGGCTTCGTTGAAGTCATTAAGCATCTGGCGGTCTTTTATTGTCGTCTTTCGCTCCGCGAAAGAACGGAGAAACGCTATTTCGCGGAGCGAAAGGCGACACATATTTGCCGCATGACGCTAAATGGATGTGATCCGTCAATGGTTGAACAAAAACTCTTTGGTATTCAAAAGACTCCAAACGATGTCTTCGAACGCTTGCCGCGAGGCGGCAGGATTTTCTTTTGACTTGAGGTCGATGTAAGCCACGACAAATGCCGTCTCTTGCTCCGTTGGTGGGCGTGAAAACGCGGTGAGGTATAGTTCGCGAATTTTTTCGGCGGGCACGCGATCCTTTTCGTTTGCTAGTCGAACGGCCCGACCTTCACCCGAGGCAATCTTGTTTCGCAATTCGTCGGAGTTGATCAGGTGAAGGCCCTGCGCCAGGTTGGAGTCGTTGCCACGTTCGCACTCACAGGCACTTTCTCCCTTGGGGCGTCCGAACACATTGAGGAAGTAAGATTGAAAACTTGAGTCGGGAAGTTGGATGGCTCGAGTGTTGGCGGGCATGCCTGGAAACCGGGTCGAGCTACCGGTCATTGCATCGATAGAATCGAACAACGATTCTGCCATCATTCGTCGCGGGTAGTAGCGAGAATAGTTTTGCCGATCGTCAATGTTGTATTGATTTGGTTGTGCGCTGAGCTGATAGGTCGTTGATTCGCAAATCGTGCGCACGAGATTATTCATGTCGTAGCCGCTGTTCACAAAATGCTCAGTCAATGCGTTGAGCAACTCTGGGTTCGTAGGTGGATTCGTCTCTCGCATATCGTCTTCGGGATCGACAAGTCCGCGTCCGAAAAAATGCTTCCAGTAGCGGTTGACCAAGGCGCGGGCAAAGAACGGATTGTTGGGGGTCGTCATCCATTCTGCAAGAAATTGCCGAGGATCCTGGTCGGGTTGGATCTCTAGTGGCGCACCGCCAAGTCCGCTGGGCAACAGCTTCTCGGCGGACTTCGGATGCGCTGCGGTTGCAACTCCAGAGCGGTGAAAGATCCGTTCTTCCGAAACTTGCTCTCCGGTCTTGCGGCCAAGCTGCGAAAAGAAAACCGAGAACTGGGCGTAGTCAGCCTGGCTCCATTTTTCAAAGGGATGATGATGACACTTCGCGCACTGGATTCGTTGGCCGAGAAACAACTGCGCTACATCTTCCACTTGCGCGTTGATGTCCTTCACACTTCGATACCAAATGACCGCTGGGTTCTCGCTGGCTTCGCCTGAAGCGGTAAGAATGCCGCTTACAAGTTGGTCGTAAGGGCGGTTCTCTTGGATCGCTTGACGAATCCAACGATGGAACGCATAAGTACCGGGGCGAGAAAGCTCCATCTGCTCGTCATCGCGTTTGTTACGTAGCAGTGCCAACCATTTGTTGGCGAATGCGTCGGCATAATCGCTGCTGGCGAGGAGCTTGTCGATCCACCGCTCTCGCTTGTTGGGATTTGAGTCGGCTAAGAATGCTTCGGCTTCACTGGACGTTGGTAGGCGAGACGCAAGATCAATGGTCACGCGCCGCACAAAAGTTGAATCGTCACAAACATCCGAAGGCGGCAGTCCAAGCAATTTGAATTTCTTGAAGACAAACTCGTCGACCAAGTTTCGCTGCGGCGGCAAATGGTCCACGGGAGCACCCAAGGGAATCGTGGCGCGAAAGACGGCGACTTGCGACTGGTAGCGAATCATCACGCCAACATCGCCCGGTTCGTCCATCGTTTTGACCAACCCATGCTTGGTTACCGAAGCCATCTCGGGGACGTTCGCTTCATAGACAGCGGTCGCGGTGACATCTTCGGTTGTGCCATCGGTAAAGTGTGCGATGACAGCAAGCTGTTGCTGACTATGTGACCCCATCATCCGCTCAGGCGGCAGCACTTCAACTTTAGCTACCTTTGCGGCGTTTTGATTTCCAAAATTCGCACCGCTGGCAAGCCAACGAAACAAAGTCTTGTATTCCGTCGAACTGACGTCTAAACGCGCACCTCCACCGTGTGGAACGGTGCCAGCTGCCTTTTGCAGCAACAGACTCTGATCGGGTGCTGCGATCGACCAGCGCCTGCCGCGAGACTCCTTCACCAGACGCTCGTAGTCTTCTGCCGGTTCAAATCCAAGCAACGACAAGCGAAAGCCATTCTGGCCACCGGCGGACCCGTGGCATCCGCCACTATTGCAACCGTACTTGGTGAGAATCGGAACCACTCGCTCGGAAAAGTTAACTTCGGGGTCGTGCTCAAAACTTTCAACATGGATTTGGGTTGTCGTTGACAGCGAGTTTGAAGTGGCTTTGATCGTGGCGATGCCATTGCCGAGCGTGGTTACTAAACCTGTGGAGTCGATCGCTACGACGTTGTCTGGTTCGGTCGTATAAACGACGTCACGCGTTAAATCTCGCTTTTGCCCACTCGAATAATTGCCTGTGATGACCAATTGATGTCGTGGTTCGCTACCCCGGAGCACCACCGTTGTGGACACACCCGCTGCTGATTCAAACGCCAACGATACGAGTTGGCCAGCGTCGCGAATGCCAAGCGGAGAATCCGTGCTGGCATCATCGGCGCGAACAATTTGTGCAATAAAAGTGGGCAACGTAAGCCAACACATTAGCACCAGAATGGTTGGAACGATTCGATGCATAACAATGCCCTCAGAGCTTTCGTGCCGCAAAGCAAACCTATTCATGTTGTTCGTTTGACCTAAACCAATTCACTAATCGGTTCACCGAACGGTAGGATGGGCATGGGGCGCCCGGTGTGATCGAGGAACGACTGATGGTAGTCGATCCCCAAGTGACGATAGATGGTGGCCCACAGATCATTTGGCGTCAGCGGACGATCCTTGGGTGCTTCGCCCCTGGCATTGGTTGAGCCCACGACCTGTCCCATTCGCAAACCGCCACCAGAGACTAGGACCGACATCGCGCTTGGCCAGTGATCTCGGCCCGGCTGCATAACGCCAGTTTGGGTACCGACCGAGTAGTTGATTCGCGGAGTGTGCCCAAATTCACCGGTCGCAACAATGAGTACCTTCTTGTCCAGACCGCGCTGATAGACATCTTCGATGAGTGCCGTCAGCGCTTGATCATAAAATGGAGCTCTCCAGCGGGTATCGGTGAAGATATGGCAATTGACCGCGTGGCAGTCCCAGTTGTAGGTGGTTCCAAAAGGCAACGGTCCGCCGCCAGGA
>JAYVSE010000472.1:0-6006 GCA_043775635.1 Planctomycetaceae bacterium
CACCACCAACGCGTCAAGCGCAGACGATTTGTTGTCGCCATTGGTGTCAATCGGGAAGCGTCTGGGATCTCGCACTGCCGGCAGTAAACCGGACCCGTATCGGTGGATGTCATTGATCACCAACAGGGCATCAAACGCAGTGATGGAACCGTTGTCATCAACGTCGAGAGGATCGACGGGATTGCGAAATTCCGAAGTCAGCAGCCTGCGAGATTCTAGGCTCTCGATTCGTAAGCTTCGATCCAAAGACTGCCGACGAAACAGGTGTGGCGATTCCGAACGACGACGTGTCCGCATGGTGGCGACTCGCGGAAGAACAACCATGTTCGAACAAAGTGTATCGAACCTGCTGGGATGCTTGCCGCCGAGCTTAGTCCACGCAAGCAGCGAAGTGGGGCTGATTCCTGGCGATTAATAAAAATCGGTCGATGCGCGAATTGAAACGAGCTTATTTGGCCTCGATTTGCCGAGGGTTGCATCGACAATTGATTAATTTAGAATAACGTGTAGATAGATCGGCATCTAAACCAAGGCCAGTGGTTTGTCATCGGTCAATTCAAGGACCAGCCAACGAGCGTTAGATATGCCCAATCGTCATCGATTCAGAAAACTGCTCCGTCGCTCCGGCATCGAGGTCCTGGAGGATCGGCGACTGCTGACCTCGTGGCAAAACTCGGTCAATCGATTGGACGTGAATGCTTCGGGAGATGTGACGGCGCTCGATGCCTTGGTCGTTATCAACTCTCTGCGCGCGGGTCGAGTGAGGGAGTTGACGGGCGATCCTTCCAGCTCAGACCCTTATCGCTATGTCGACGTGAACGGTGACCATCGCCGCTCGCCCCTCGACGCGTTACTGGTGATCAACGCCATCAGCCGGCATTCGAGACCGTTGAATCTGGTGATTTCCGCCTCGCCCGAAGCTGATCCTAATGGTAACGGAGTCGTCCTGGATAGCTCCATTGAATTGCGCGGACAAACCTCCGCACTCGCTCACGTGCTCCTCACGATCACGGCCCTGGATGTGGAATTCAAGGAAGTTGCAGGCCAACAACGAACGGTAGAGTTATTGGCGGACGACGCCGGGAAATTCGCGGTCCAACAAGATTTATATTTCGGGCTGAACCGTTTGAGCGCGAAGGTATCCGACGTGTGGGGTCACGAGACGGTGGTGGAGCAGGAGATCACTGCCGGCGATGTGGTCAGTGACTGGAACGCGGCGATGCTCAATGTGGTACGAGACTGGACAGGTACCTCGAATGATCCCTACGAAGGTCGTATCGTGCCGTCGCAGCCACCAATAGTGGCACGCAACTTGGCGCTGATTCAGGTGGTCATGTTTGATGTGCTTAATCGTTTTGAAGGGACCTATACACCTTATCTAACCATGGACCCTCCGGCACCGGATACTTCCTCGATCGCTGCTGCGGCGTCGGCAGCTTATGAGGTGGCGCGAGTGCTTTATACAGGAGCGAAGGAGAAATCGGCCTTCGATGCGACGCTGGCCGAGTCGCTCGCCCAAGTGGCTGACGGTCCCGCCAAAGATCGTGGCATCGCTTATGGAAAAATTTCCGCAGCCGCAATGTTGCAATCACGAGCCAGTGATGGAGTGCGTGGGGTCGGAAATTATTTGCCCGATAACACGCCAGGCAAATGGAATCGAACCGCTCCAGACAATTTGCCGCCACTCCTTGCGGGCTGGGGCAACGTGCGTCCGTTGGCGAGCGACGATATCACGGTCTATCGACCCGCCGCACCTCCCGCGCTGACCAGCCCTACGTATGCCGAGGCGGTTGATCAAGTGATGAATTTGGGTGGCCTGAACAGTGCAACGCGAACCGCCGATCAGACCGAGATTGCATTGTTCTGGGCTGACGGTGGCGGAACCGCGACACCATCAGGGCACTGGAACCAAATCGCCACACAAGTCAGTCTGGCGGCCCACGAAACAACCTTGGAGCGTGCGCGTACGCTGGCGCTGCTCAACTTGGCGATGGCCGATGCCGGCATCGCCGCTTGGGACGCAAAGTATGTCTATGATTTGTGGCGACCGATTGATGCCATCCATCGCGCCGGCGAAGACGGCAACCCGGCGACCGTGGCGGATGCGGAATGGTTCCCCCTGCTTCGAACGCCTCCCTTTCCTACCTACACGTCCGGCCACAGCACGTTTAGCGGTGCTGCCGCTGAAGTGTTGACTACCTTGTATGGAGACAATGTGTCGCTGGCCAGCCGTTCCGACGGTCACATGGGATTGACGCAACGTCCGCTCGCTTCGATCTTTACTCGGCACTTTGAAAATTTCCGGGCTGCGGCGGAAGAAGCCGGTATGAGCCGGATCTACGGCGGTATTCATTTTCAATTCGACAATACTGCGGGCTTGGCGGCCGGTTCCGCAATCGCTGGCGATGTCGTGGCCAAATGGTTGCGTCCAGTTAATTTATAATCCAGAGTAGCAGAGATAAGAGATCATTCGATTATTAGGTGACTTGCGTTGGATCTTTTCCCATGAATTCAGATCATCAATGGAATCACCCGACTTGCTCTCGGCGTACGGCTATCCAAGCTGGCTCGATCGGAATACTTGGGCTAGGAATGAATCATCTAGCCGGATTGCAGCAAGCTCATGCATCAACCGGCAACCTTGCATTGGGTAAAGCCAAGTCCTGTATCTTTATTTTTCTCTCGGGTGGCCTTGCGCAACACGAGAGTTTCGATATGAAGCCTGACGCGCCGGAGAATATTCGAGGGGAGTTCAAACCGATCCAGACCAAAACGCCAGGGTTGCACATTTGCGAACACCTTCCCATGCTGGCCGTCCGAAGCGAAAAGTGGGCTCTGTGCCGTTCCTTGACGCACAGCTCTAACGATCATTCGGCTGCTCACCATATCATGCTTACCGGGCAATCTCAGTTGCCGACGGGATTCAATCCCAACGGATCCAATCGCACCGATCGGCCCTCGATCGCTTCTGTTTTAGGCAACGCGACCAAAGCGAAAAACAATCTTCCGACTGCCGTAGTACTGCCAGAGCGACTGGTGCATAACTCTGGCAGAATCATACCAGGCCAACATGCCGGAGAAATGGGGGCGAGTCATGACCCATGGCTGATCGAGGCATCCCCCTTTCATAGAACCTCCTACGGCGCTTTCCCGGAGTATGGGTTCGACCATCAAGACCGCGGCGATGCCGAAAATCGACTCTTTCAAGCGCCGCAAGTTTCGCTGCCCGACGGTTTGGGAATGAAGGAAATCAATGGCAGGCTCCAGTTGCTTGAAACTCTGAAGAGTCAACAGTTGAAGTTGGCAGGCTATGCTGCGACACAGTCCTTCGATCGTCTCCGACAAAGTGCCATTTCTTTGCTGACGGAAAAGTCGATTCAAAGCGCCTTAGATGTAACCCGAGCAGAGGAAGCCGCGTTAGATCGCTATGGCCGCAACTCCTTTGGATGGTCATTGCTTATGGCGCGTCGATTGGTAGGGGTGGGAGTCAATTTGGTTCAAGTCAACCTGGGCGACAATGAGACTTGGGATACCCATGGCAATGCTTTTCCGCATCTCAAGAACGCGTTGTTGCCTCCAACAGACAGAGCTTTATCGGCATTGCTCGACGACTTGGATTCTACAGGTGAGTTGGATGAAACGTTGATCGTAATGGCCGGTGAGTTTGGCCGAACACCACAGATCACTTTGCTTCCGTCTGCATACAAACTACCTGGTCGCGACCATTGGGGGGCCGTGCAATCGGTTTTCTTTGCGGGTGGCGGTGTGCGAGGCGGGAATGTCGTTGGCAAGTCCGATTCCAAGGGAGCGTATCCAGCAGACCAGCCGGTAAAACCTGAGAATTTCGCCGCGACCATTTACCATGCACTTGGGATTCCACCGACGGCAGTCTGGCACGATGCGACAGACCGACCGCATCAAATCTACAGCGGCGAACCCATCGCAGGGTTGTAAGGCGACGGGCAGGCAAAAGGTACCTTGACATAGAAAAGAAAGAGATACGCACAAAATCAAGTTACGCCGAGGCTATTTTCCCACTGCCACAACACTACCTACCCGACTTTTCAATTAGAAATCAAGCCGACTAAACCAATCGCTTGCGTTAATCGCAAGAATTTCGACGCTTGCCTTACGTGCGATGTGCATCGGCGATTATCGTGACAAAGCTCAAGCTGGTATCGGCTTCGCCAATGTGTTTGGCCAGTTCATTATCCACCGTGGCATTGCGGTGTATGGTGTCCGCTGTGTTGTAATCCAGTTCAATGTCGCGCTGCGTCGTGATTGAGGCGATCCGCAAGTCAGCTTGTTTGTTCGCTTCACTGGTCCGCCAAGATTGGCGCACTTGATCACGTCTGGTGTCACGAGATTGCGATGCTGGTCGATGTAATCATAAGCCGCAAACTGGGCATCGGCCACGGCGTAATCATGGGTCAAGACTTTGTCCGCGATTTCAGTATCGTAGGTGAAGCCTCTATTGGTGCTGGCGGTAGTGTTGGTGGCCTGGGATGTCGCATCAGTGGTTTGCATTCCCTTTAGCGCCGTCGCGATCAAGGACTTCCGTGTCAGCTCGGCAGCGACCAATGATTTTAAATAGGTTTTCTCGGCGTCGGACAGCATCCCCGTCGCCGGTTCGTCATCGGCGACGTCCATATCGTGAGTCTTCTTGGCGGTGGCACGATCGAGCATGCTCTTGGCTTCGGCCTTCGCTATTAAGACCCTGTCTCTTTAAAGCTGTGTGCCGGGCTAGGTCCGCTGAATGGCTTGGTTACACGTTTGCAGATGCCATCGTTCGGACAAACCAGTCATTACGATCGGACGCCGCGTGTCGCAAACCAAAGATCGAAGGGATACCGTCATCGACCGTGAAAACGACGACGTAAGGAAATCGGTCTATCAGTGCGCCGCGAAAGTCACCACCGATTCGCCCGAATGAATCCGGTCGCTCAACCACGTTACGGATGGCTGAGCGAACATCCGTGCGGAAGCGATTACCGAGAGTGGACGCGATGGAATCATAGTGCGAACAGGCGTCAGCAAGGTCAGCGGCGAAAAGCGGATGGTAGCGTTCAGTCACCATCGACACGTCGCCAAACCTCTTCAGCATCGATCGCAATCGCGGGGTCCGCGAGCATTTCGTTGCGTCGATGGTGCATCTCAGCGAACTCGTCTGGTGGCAGCGTCAGCGGTGCTGACGCGGCTAGATCGTCCCAGAGTTGTGTAACAATCGCGAGTTTTTGATCAGGCGGTAGGGCGCGAAGTGATTCTTGCAGGGTCATGGTTTGTGTCCAAATTATAAGGGCCAAGCCCAGTATACCACGGCGATTGCACGGTGCGAGTCGCAAAGGAGACAGCGCTGGGGACAGTGCGAAGAGGTGGTCATCCAATTACCGCCGCCCCGAATGATCGGGGCTATCAAACAATTTGGCGGCTGGCTACCCCACCTGTCAAGTCGTTCTTTAAATTTTCCTATTTTGCGTTGCGTCAATGCGGTCAATAACGCCGATTCCCGGTTGAAAATCGGCTGTTTCGATATCTATCCCCTCGTTTAGTGAAAAGCCCCAGAGATAGAAAGGAGAGATAGAAAGGAGAGATAGAAAGGGAGAGATAGAAAGGGAGAGATAGAAAGGAGATAGAAAGGAGATAGAAAAGTGATAGAAAGGAGATAGAAAGGGACACGCACAAAACAAGTTACGCCGAGGCGATTTTCCCACTGCCACAACACTACCTACCCGACTTTTCAATTAGGAATCAAGCCGACTGAACCAATCGCTTGCGCCAATGGCGCGAATTTCTACGCTTGCCTTACCCGCCGCGCAGTGTTGATCCGATTTCCAATCGCGAGATGAAAATGAACGGTCTGATAGACGGCTAACCTGCCGCTGCCAGCGGATTGCCAGGAGCTTGTATCCAGCCAACACCACGACGACTCGCTTCCTCGGCAAGATGCTCTGCCGTCCCAGCGGCACGCTTAAATACTTTGCCGAACTTCGTTACCAAGTCGCACCA
>JAYVSE010000473.1:0-3811 GCA_043775635.1 Planctomycetaceae bacterium
CCGCGTGGGCATCGCCCCGCGCGTTTGCGTCAAAACACGCGGCCCGATGGGCACGCGGTTTAACGAGTAATGTGCGAAAACTTATGCAAGAGTGCTTAGTTCGCCCACCTCGATCAATGAAACCGGTTTTCGGAACTTGGTTGGAAGGTAGGAGCCGTTACAGTGAAAACGGTATGGAAAGACCCTCCTGGGTGCACGAGTACCTGAAATAAATTGTTGCAGTGGGTCACGACGTCCTTCAAGCCTCATCGTATCACAATGGTTAATCTGCAGCTCAATCAGGTCGATCAAACTGGGCGTTTGGGCTGAGTCTTGGCAATGTCCCGGATGCGCGACACGCAATCGAAACTCCATACCACGTTCGCATCGGCCGTTCCAGAAAAACTGGTCTAACGAACTAGTGCAATCTGGAATTCTTATCCAAGGGTAGTCTGTCAGTTGTACGGCTGGGAGTATGAAGTCGCGATTGACTTTTATTACCAAGCCAATGGTCCCAGGGGGGCCGTAGCTAAGTTCTTCTTCTGGGCTGTCAAACCGTGCGTGTTCCTCTGCGGACGCGAGGAAATAGAATGCATTCGTGATATGAATGTCGTCTGGGTTCAAGTCGCTTGTGTCAAATGCGTAAGGTAGGCGATCCGCGCGAAGGGAGCTTCGCAGCAGATTGAGCGCGTTGATCCAGGTAGACTTTCCGGAACCGTTTTTTCCGCATAAAACGGTCAATGGACGAATGTCAAGTCTCGCACCGCGTAGATAAGACCCAATTCCGCGCAGAGTGATGGCGGACAAGGTGACTGGCGACTGTTGATCAGGAATCACGGGCTTCTTTCGTTTCTTCTGTTGACTTGGGTCGACTAAAGCGTCGTATTCTTACCAGATATTACTGAAATAGTGTCTGAAAGTTCTTGCAACTTGTTCGCGACTTCGACAGCGCTGATAGCAGCATCTCACGTTAGCCGAAGGTACTTGGTCCGCGATCAATGCCAGCCGCGAAGGTCTTCACCACCCGGCCGTTATGGTGCGTTGTCAACGACAGAAAGGAGACTGGGTAAATTTTCTTGGTGGTAAAATGCACAATTGGTATCACGCAACAAATGGCGAGCGGATTCAAGAACCGGACAAGTTTCTCGCGAATTACTCTGATGAGGTCGACCAATATGCTGTCTTTGGTTGCCGTCACGAATTCACTGGCGACGAGAAGATCCCTCGGAAACTCCCAGGGGCATTCGACCTCACTGTTTTTCTTAAGATTCTCGGGCATGATTCTCATGTCGATGCGTGAGGGAAAGAGTCGCTTCACCACGCTGCTCATACTGACGTCGCGAGAATCCAGTTCGTCGATTCTCTCGCGAGTATCGCCCAACCTGGAAGAGAATATTGCTCGATTGACGATGTCCTCCTTCACGCCAGAACTTTGGCAGAAACTCGGCAGATCGTGTGGACAAAAGAACGGGAGCAGGCATGCAACGACGCGCTCGAGAACTTCAGGTGGGGACATAGCACGTGCGAGTTCTTCGATGTGGTGTGTCCCCGCGTCCCGAAACATCCCCGGTTGGCTCCGCAATCGAATGCTCACAACCCAGCACTAGGCTATCACTCATTCGCTATCTTTCTGCCTATCCGATCTTTGATTCTCTTGGGCATCAATTTCGGCCTGATCCGTTCGCGACGTCACTGCAACCGTCCGAACCCTGACGTTGACATCTTGGCCCGTGCGTTTTGCGGTGATGATGAAGGGCGGCTCCAATTCCGTTTCCATGGTCGCTAGTGCCTGCTCAACATCCTCGCGGGTTAAGTGTGTGTACTCATCCAAAATGTTTTGCATCGACCCGCCACTGGCGAGCCATTCCAAAATGATTTCAACGCTGATTCGCGTTCCCTTAATTGTCGGCTTGCCACCAAGTATCTCAGGATTGCAAACAATTCGATCAAACATGTTTTTGTAGGATTCAAGTTACAAGGTTTCAGGGGCTAGGCGACTGTTCCAGTATAGGCACCTATTCATAAGTTATTGAGCATAATGCGTTTAGGCGAGCGGCAGATAAGATCTTACATCACTCTAAAGCCCGAAGGGCTGTCATATCCTCTGCCGAGGCCGATAGGCCCCGGTTTGTTGGATATGAACTGCATAGTTAGGCCTGAAAGGCCGACACATCAATTGGTTGCTTTGGAACCTTGCACTGAAAATTGACCATTTCTAAATATCTTCCTGAGTTGATGTGTCAGCCCTTCGGGCTTCTTCAGTTCTTTTGCTCGCCAACCGGTGGTTAACACCACCGGCAAAGGATGTGCCAGCCCTCTGGGCTTAAAACGAGCTCAGCCCTCCTGGCTTGCAGGCATGACTCAGTCGGTTTGTTAAACGAAAAAACTTATACCTTGGTGCTTATTTATTTTAACGTTATGTTATTATTATTATCGCTTCGATGAGCGGCGTCTTCTCAAAACCAATTATTTGTCACCTGCCACACTGTTCCACTTATACCGATGCCTGAACACAAACTGTCGTACAGAAATATTGCACACGTATTGGAGCACCTGCACAACGAACACGGAGATGGCTTTGAGTTCCGTGTCTCGCAATACGAGCCAGTTTACGTTAAGCTTTTCCCAGAGGATGAAGAACGATTGAGACTACAGGAAGGGCATACGCTACACCAAACTATCGGTGGTCGTCTGTGGCACTATTGGAAGCGTAAAAATGGCGAAATTGGCCCGTCGATCGAAAGACTATTGGGTGAACCCGATCCGCTGTACAGAATCACGCGTGAATGAACCAACCAATTAGTATGTGGATATTACCCAGCGCTGCGTAAAAGTTGTTTGCTGCCGACGTGTGGGCGGATCGAGTGCACTTGTCATCGTTATCTACTGAGTAATCGGTAAACCGAATCCATAATCGAGTCATTGCACCTGTTCGAGCCAAAGTGCGGAGCACTATAATGAACCTCAACTTTTCGAGCGTCCGCGACGCAGCTATCGAGCTGCGAAATACGTCTTTCCCGCGTTTCAGCGTGCTCTCGTACAATCGTTGGGACGTTGATCATTCCCAACACTGGTGGCTCTCGCCTACGCGGACGAAGGCCGCGTTTCGGCACGGCAAAATCATCTTTACAACTGCGGACTGGGTCGAAGAGGGCAAAGTCTTCTGCGCCTTCAATGTCGAAAAGGGCCAACGCAAATCACTCGGTGGCTCGCAGTGGACGATGACCAAAGACTGGTTCTGGCACCGGTTTGTCGATCTGACCAACACGGAACTTTCGTCGGCGATTGCCGTGGCTCGAATTGGTCTAGGCGAAAACCTGCGCCTAGTTGCGGCGTGCGGTATTCCGGCAACAGGGGCGAAGTGGGATTACCTGTCATTCAACGTCGACGGTGACAGACTTGAGCGCACGGCCTATCGATCTGATGAGGGCGTGCTCATCGACATCGCTGAAGTCACAACCATTCCCAACTTCGCCACAGCCATCCGCGCACACGATAGCGACAAAACCGCCTGGTACTGGACAGATATTTTGATCGGCCAAGCGTTTACGCTTAATCCTTGCGGGGATGACAATCTGGAAAAGTGTGCCGCGATGCTGCGCCCCTTTGAATCGTGGATGCGTTGAAGGCTGCGAGGATGGATGTGAAGGCTGCGCCAGTGAAGGCTGCGTTAAAGTCAGACTTGATCTTCGTTTTTCATCCATTTACATAACCATTAATCTTCAGTGAGAACACCGAAGATCAAGTCTAGTATCTAGCGACGGACCATGGTCACTGCCAAATCAGTTACCTTTTGTCCACTGGAAACCAATGCTTCCAAACATCTTGTAGA
>JAYVSE010000474.1:0-16090 GCA_043775635.1 Planctomycetaceae bacterium
CGTTAAACCGCGTGCCCATCGGGCCGCGTGTTTTGAGGCAAACGCGCGGGGCGATGCCCACGCGGTTAAACTAAGAAACTTGTGCACGGGTGCTTACATCCACCATTTTCAACTTGTTGGTCTGCCCATGAAACTACTCCCATGGATCATCGCGATACTTTTACTCTTTCCGGCGATCATTCAGGCCAAAGAGGCGTCATCGCCAAGGCCCAACATAGTCATCTTATATGCGGATGATATGGGCTTTGGCGACCTTGGAGTGCAAAACCCAGAGTCCAAGATTCCCACACCGAACCTGGACAGGCTGGCCGCACAAGGTACGAGATTTACCGATGCGCATAGTTCATCAGGCGTGTGTACGCCCAGTCGCTACGCGATGCTGCATGGTCGGTACCACTGGAGGAAATTTCATGGCATTGTGAACTCCTTCGATCAGCCGATTCTCGACGATGAACGCCTAACGTTAGCGGAGTTACTGAAAACGAAAGACTACAAAACCGCTTGTATCGGTAAGTGGCATTTAGGCTGGGATTGGAATGCGATCAAGAGGCCCGGTGCGGAATTGACCAAGAGCCCAGAAAAAAGACAAGCTGGCTTTGCACCGAGCGATTTTGATTGGAGCAAGCCGATCCCAGGCGGGCCGTTGTCGCACGGATTCGACTACTACTTTGGCGACGATGTTCCGAATTTTCCACCTTATGCTTGGTTTGAAAACGATCGCGTCATCACTGAGCCGACAGTGCGCTTGAGCACGCCGAAGTCGACTGCCGAGGGCGATTGGGAGGCGAGGCCAGGGCCATCCGTAAAAGATTGGGACTTCTGGGCAGTGATGCCAAAGCTGACCGAAAAGGCTGTGGATTGGATCGGCCAGCAGAAGCAGGAGGAACCGTTCTTTCTTTACTTCCCTTTCACCTCACCGCATGCACCCATCGTGCCGACACAAGACTTTGTCGGCAAATCCAATGCAGGTGGCTTCGGTGATTTCGTCACGCAAACCGATGACACGGTTGGGCAAGTGTTGCAGGCCCTGAAGGACGGCGGCTTTGATGAAAATACAGTCGTCATCTTTAGCGCTGACAACGGTCCTGAGCATTACGCCTACGCTCGCGTCCAGAACTTCCAGCATCGCTCGATGGGGCCATTGCGCGGCCTGAAACGAGACATCTGGGAAGGAGGACACCGCGTCCCATTGGTGATCCGTTGGCCTAACGTCGTTCCCTCCGGCAAAGTGAACGACGGATTGTTCAGCCAAATCGATCTATTCGCGACCCTTGCAACAGTTGTTGGAGCCGACATCCCAGCGGATTCTGCAGGTGACAGTTACGACCGACTTACCTTCATCAAAGGCGAGACGGCTAGCGCACGAGAAACGCTCATTCACAATACCAACGCCAATGGCTACGCAGTTCGCAATGGCGACTGGATGCTGATTGCGGCCAAAACTGGAGCTGTTAGCAAAGTTCCCGAATGGTTCGATCAGGCCAACGGCTATGCCAGAAACACTCATCCCGGTGAGCTTTACAACCTCCGGGATGATCTTTCGCAAAAAAATAATCTCTATGCCGAAAGACCTGATAAAGTGCAAGAACTCTCCGCCATCCTAGAACAAGTGCGTGCTCAACCATGACTTCGAAAGCACCAACCCAACAACTAACAACTCGCTTCACCAGCTACCTGCTGCTTGCGATGATTCTGGTCGCGGGTGAAACGATTGCTGGCGATTGGCCGCAAATACTTGGCCCGAACCGCGATGGTCAGGCCATCGGCGAGACCATTTCGGCTTGGACCAAACCGCCTGCTATTCGTTGGCGGGCTCCCTGTGGGGCTGGGTACGCCGGTGTTGCAGTCGCAAGCGAAAAAGTATTGCTTTGGCATCGTCTTGATGATGAGGAGGTACTCGATTGCTTGTCTGTAAAAGATGGCCGCCGTTTATGGCGAACCACGTTTCCAGCGATCTATCGTGGTGGCGTCGATGCCGATCGAGGCCCACGCAGCGTTCCCGTGATTCAAGGCGACCAAGTATTCGTTTACGGTGCAGCGGGCGAATTGCACGCGGTTGCACTGGAGAGCGGAACAAAAGCTTGGTCGCGAGAATTGCGGATTGACCATGAAGCTGAGGATGGATATTTCGGAGCGGGCAGTACACCCATCGTTGTTGGCGACATGATCATCACCGCGATCGGAGGTCGCAATGGTGCTGGCTTGGTCGCAGTCAATACCAGCGACGGAAAAACCCGCTGGACCGCAGTTGATGAACAAGTTTCTTATGCCTCGCCAGTAACCATGCAGGTTGGGAGTGAAACGCGAGTCATCGCGGTGATGAGCTTAAAAACAGTGATGATCGAACCTCTAACTGGAAAGGTGATTAGCCAATTCGACTTCGGGCGTCGGGGACCGACGGTGAACGCCGCGACGCCGCTTGTCGATGGCACCCAGTTGTTTGTCACGTCGTCCTACAATGTGGGCTGTCGAAAACTTGACATGGCCAGTGATCCACCAACAGATTTATGGAAAAATCGAGATGGGATCAGTAGTCAATATTCATCACCCGTTCGCGTTGGTGATTGGCTCTACGCGATCAACGGTCGTGAAGACGTCGGCGATGCGGGCTTGATCTGTGCGCGCTGGACCGACGGGAACGTTGCATGGGGGCGTTCGAATTTCGGTACCGCTCACCTGATTGCCGCAGGTGATCGAGTGCTCGCGCAAGTGACCGATGGCCGGTTGGAACTGATTGCTGCGGAGCCTAAATCCTTCCGTCAATTGGCTGTTGCCGACCTTCCAGAAGGCACCTATCGCTCTTTGCCCGCGTTGGCCGATGGGTTGCTTTACTGTCGACGAACAACGTCCGCGACTGAGGGTGAACTGTTGGCAGTTGAGCTTGAATGAGTGTGAGACACGTGTGAGAAAGCGTTTGAAAAACTGATGGACACGAGGGTCATGCGATACACTCGGAAAACGCGTTGGATACAATACGGAAGCGGGCACGCGGTCAGCTATTCACGGAATCGATCTTGCCGCGACTCGCCAATTGCCGATTCATGACCAGCCCTTTGATTGGCCGCATCGCCTATACCATCATTCACTTAGGTTTTTACCATGACAAATCAGGCTGCTACTGAAGTCACCAGCGAAACCCATCGAAACCTCGATACTTCGCGAGCATTATTTGATTCCGACGCGACCATGAGACGATCGAAGGATGGTGATCCGGCACAATCAAAGAACGACGAATGCTGCCTGGTACAGATCTACCCGGCGGATGTGGTCAGCGGAATGTTGTTGCTGGAAGCCGACCACCTTGTTGTTGGGCGAGATGCTGCCGTCGATTTGGTGCTTGTCCATGGAAGCGTTTCGCGACAGCATGCGGAATTCGTTAAGTCACCTGAGGGATATTCTATTCGCGACCTCGGCAGCACCAATGGTTCGTTCGTCAACGGCGAACGCGTCCAAGAAAATCGCCTTCGATCGGGTGACACCGTTCAGATTGGATGCTTCATATTCAAATTCCTGTCGGCAAATAGCGTTGAAACGAAATATCACGAGACTGTATATTCGGCGATGACTCGCGATGCGTTAACTGGTGCGATGAACAAACGCTACTTGCATGAATCGCTCGATCGCGAAATAGCTCGCGCGATTCGTCAGCAGCAAACGCTTTCCCTGCTAATGATTGACATCGACCATTTTAAACGAGTTAATGACACGCATGGCCATTTAGTCGGTGATGAAGTGCTACGTCAATTCGGCGCACGGATTCTTGAAAGTTGCCGATCCGACGATTTGCTCGCTCGCTACGGGGGCGAAGAATTCTGCTTATTGCTATGCTCAACCGCACGAGAAGATGCGCTGATGATTGCGGAACGGAGCCGAGCAATCGTTGCTGACCGTCCGTTTGAAACTGCTGTTGGCCCGCTGGGAATTACGGCAAGCTTCGGGCTCGCGTGCCTGGACCCATCATCTTCAGACGCAGCATCAGCGCACCGGTCTGAAGACCTGATTCGCCGCGCCGATGAACGTCTTTACGACGCCAAAAACTCCGGTCGCAATCGAGTCGTTGGGTAGCTGGATAGCGTACAAGTGTGTTGTATGGTGCTCCTAACCGCATTACGGCAACGGTTGGTAGCCTACGCCGTGAAGGATAATTTAGCGGTATGGCGAGAGCCATCCGGTGACTCGAGCGCCAGCGAGACCGGACGGCTCGCGCCGTACCGCTAAAACCGCTCATTTTGCTGAAGAAAAATCCTTTACGGCGACGGTTGGTAGCCCGTCGTCATAACGTCCAGGATCGCTGCCAGCAATTCTTCTTCTTCGATTTTGCCGTTGTGCCTAAACACAATCTCGCCTCCTGGGGCAACCAGGACGGTGTGTGGTTGGGGCCCTTCCCACTTTGCGTCCAATGCCTTGATCAGCGAATCCATGCTCGGTTCAGTGTACAGATAGTTGTTTGACTTGCGAGCTTCGTTCGTTAGCGAGTCTTTGAGTCTCGATGGCAGCGCGGCGCGCTGCTTGTCAAGAAACGCGATCACTCGGTCCCGATCATTCGGCAGGTCAGTGCTCAGAGTGATCAGTTCAAAGTTGCGTAGACCCATCCGCCTTGAAACGCGAACCAAGCCAGGGAATTCGCCTATGCATGGGGCGCAGGTCGTCGACCAGACGTTAAACAAGCGATACTTGTTCGTCGGATTTTTGACCAGCGCCGCGACTCCGGTTGCATCGATATCGTCGAGCGTGATTTCAGCTCGCTCCCAGTTCTGATTATCCGTAGCGACAGCAGAATTTTTTTCCCGCCATTTCGTCGAGCAACCGAACGGTTTGGTTTCAGTTACTGAAACTGATTTGCCATCGAGCAAGGCGGAAATGGCGTCTCGAGCATCTTGCCTTTTGACGGTCGCCGAATCTGGAAATCGCGAATCATCAAACCAACCCTGGTAACGTAGCTGGCGTTTTGAATCAAACACGAACACATGCGGTGTTGCCAAGCAACCATATTTCTTGGCGACCGCTTGCGCATCACCATCGTACAAATAGGGGAACGAAAACTTTTCGTCTTTCGCATATAACTTCATATGTTCAAAGCTGTCGTCGTACTTAGAGTAGCCAAGTTCATCCAGCCTCAACCCGTCACCCGAGTTCGGGTTGATCGCAACGAACGCAACGCTCCTACCAGCCAGCTCGGCAACGAGTTTTACTAGCCGTGGATCTTGGGCATGACAAACCGGGCAGTGATTGGATGTGAAATAGACAACCAGTACATCGAATTTGCTGAAATCACTCAAACTCCAGTCGCGACCATCGATCCCTGGCAACGTGAAGTCAGGTGCAAAATCAAGAATCTCCAATTTTTGAAAGCCGACTTGCTGGTCAGCAGCCTTCAAGTAGGAGGAGATGCAAAGCGCTGAAAGCATGGCGCAGACGAATAGCTTTTTCATGTTCACTTGTCCGGAATCTTAATCGGCGATCATGCACGGAAATTGGATTTGCAATTTATCACAAACAAATGGCGACCGCAGCCATTTTGTTTTTGATTTAAGTGTATATCATCGGATTTCGTTACCAACGCAATCATCGCTCGGCTGACGATGCGGGAACCAAAGTGCTCGCCGCTGGAGCCAATTGACCATGACCTGGGGATCGTCGAATGAAACTGCCACAAGTCATCTCCTTGGGAGAAGTGCTGTGGGATCTGTTCTCAGATGGGGAACGCTTCGGCGGTGCGCCAGCGAACTTCGCCTGTCATGCGGCAATCCTCGGAGCCGATGTGTCGATGATTAGCGCAGTAGGTGATGACCAGCGAGGGCAAGAGGCGGTAGCCATTCTTCGTGGGTACGGTATCGATGTCAGTCTACTGCAAGTGATTCCCGGTGCTCGCACGGGTACAGTCGGCGTAGCGATTGATGGAGCTGGCAAGCCGACATTTACGATTCACGAAGACTCGGCATGGGATCGAATTGCCTGGAGCAAAGAGCTGGAATCGCGAATCACTGAAGCAGACGCCGTTTACTTCGGGACGCTCGGGCAACGCTCTGACATTTCGCGGCACACGATTCGCAAGTGCATTGAGGCAGCAATCGTTGCTGGCGTGCCTCGTGTTGTTGACATCAACTTAAGACGGCCATTCTTTAACAGCGCGATGATTCGAGAGTCCATCCAACTCGCCAGCATCCTGAAACTCAGCGATGACGAATTGAGTGCAGTCTGCGATGCATGTAACATTCACTCGAACGATCAGCCGAATGCAATGCTTCGGCAATTGATCGACACGCAGGGACTCGAGCTAGTGGTCATGACGCGCGGAGAACAAGGAGCGGTGCTCGCAACGCGCGGAGATGTCATCGAGCAGCTAGGCATCCCTACCATCGTTCGCGACACCGTCGGAGCCGGAGATTCATTTACAGCGGCATTCCTTTTGGGACTGCTGCGCGGTGAGTCTCATGACCAAAACTTGTTCAAGGCCTGTTCGATCGCCGCTGCGGTTTGTTCTCACGCCGGAGCCGTTCCCACGTGAGGCGTTCCCACGTGAGGCGAACTCGCCCGTTTTAAAGTTCCTTAGACACATTTTAATGCGAAACCCATGACACGACAAAATGCCTTCGTTGTTGGCTCACTTCTGATCATAGTTTTACGCCTGACAATACCAGCCAGCAGCGTGCATGCGCAGCCAGTGCAGCGAGAGGACATCGTTATCGCTGACTTCGAGACTGATACCTATGGCTCCTGGAAAGTTGAAGGCGAGGCTTTTGGTGCGGGACCCGTTGAAGGGGCGTTTCCAGGTCAGATGCATGTGTCTGGATTTCAGGGAAAACGCCTCGTCAATTCGTTTTTCCAAGGAGACCGTACGACAGGGAAGCTCACTTCTCCAGAGTTCAAGATTGATCGCACGTGGATCAATTTTCTAATCGGCGGGGGAGGCCATATCGGTAAGACATGCATGAATCTTATCGTCAATGGAAAAGTCATCCGTACCGAGACTGGTTCGAACAACAATCCGGGTGGCAGTGAAGAGTTGCAGCCAGCGTCCTGGGACGTGACGGAATTCGATGGGATGACGGCAGTTCTTGAAATCGTCGATCAGCACAAAGCAGGTTGGGGGCATATCAACGTCGACCACATCACTCAGTCAGACAAGAACTCCGCTCCACCCATGGTCGCGATGACAACGACGTTAAAAGTGAAAGTCGACGGCACGCACTTGATTGTGCCTGTCTCCAACACCGGGAAGGTTTTTTTGTTTGGTATCAAAGAAGGGGACAAACTGATTCAAAGTTTTAACCTTGCTTTGCCTCAGGGTGACGATCCGTTTTGGTACGCAGCCTACCCGCTAGAGCAGTTTAGATTGACAGGAAAAGAAATCACCATCGCTCCCACTGATCGCGCTAAGATGCCGGAGGCCTATCGAGCAGCGTTGTAGCGAATCAGAATCGGGACTGCGTCCGATGCGCTCGCGTCGAACGATTACGAGCAACCCTATCGCGACCAATTTCATATCACGACCCGCCGCGGTTGGAACAATGATCCCAACGGCATGGTGTTTCACAACGGCAAGTACCATCTCTATTACCAGCACAATCCATTTGGAATCGGCTGGGGAAACATGCACTGGGGGCACTTCGAAAGTATAGACCTTCTGCACTGGGTAGAGCAACCGATTGCACTCTTCCAAAAGACGGTCAACGACATGGCCTTTTCTGGCGGCGGCTTTGTCGATGTCAACAACTCGGCAGGCCTTGGAAAAGACACGCTGTTCGTCGCGTTCACCAGCACCGGACGCGGTGAGTGCCTAGCCTACAGTAAGGACGATGGGTTGAGCTTTACGGAACTGGAAGAGAACCCGGTGGTCAAGCACCAAGGCCGCGACCCGAAAGTCATCTGGTATAAGCCTCAGCAGAAATGGGTAATGGCAGTTTACGATGAAACCAAGTGCGCAGAGACCGCTGCAATTCCGCCTGCCCATGATCAGTCGCACGCCAACCGCAATATCGCCTTTTATGAATCGAAGAACCTTCGCCAGTGGTCACGCACTGGTGCCTTCACCGACGAGGATCGTGATGCGGTATTCGAATGCCCTGAGATGTTTGAACTGCCGGTCACAGGCAAGCACAACGAGACTCGCTGGATCGTTCTGGGCGCGCAAAACCGATACTTTATCGGTCAATTCGATGGTCAGACATTTCGCAAGGAGTCCGGCCCCCACGGTACGACTCACGGTGCTTTCTACGCCGCGCGGACTTTCAGCGACATACCAGACGGGCGACGCATTCAAATCGGCTGGGTCCGCACCGATAGCTACGTAAAGCAGTTTCCCGATCAGGTCTATAACCAAGCCTTTACCCTACCTCATGAGATGACGCTGCGAGAAACAGAAGACGGTTTACGCGTCTTCTATTCGCCCGTGAAAGAGACTGAATCGTTACGCAGCGAAGTGCTGGCAGAAGGCATTGACCTGACGCCAGCACAAGCGAACGAGCTGCTGCAGAAATGCCAGGACGAGCTGAGCGAAGTGCTAATCGAGTTTGCCGAGTCTGGTCCAAAACCGCTCATCATCAACGGCATGGATGCCGGTTTCAGCGGCCGCAGCGCCCGCATCTTCACGGACCGTACATTCAACGAAATCTATGCCGAGGACGGGGTTTCGTATGAGATCCGCAATCGTTCCGGCTCAAAATTCGACTCCACCGAAACAAACCTCACTGCTGCCGAAGGCACTCGCATTCGTGCCCTCAAGGTCTTTCGTTTGCGGTCCATCTGGAACAAGAGAGATACTCGATCGAGAGATTATTAATACTGTCATGTTTGCAAGATCGTTAAACGTTCTCTTCGTCGTAGTCTTCTCACTGTGCCAATGCCTCTCGACGCAAGCGGCTGAGCCATTCATCGCTGGCTTCGATCGTTTCTTTGGCGGTGCACCGAGCGATTTGATTGGCGGGCAACTGCTTCTCACCGAGTTGAATTGCGCAGCTTGTCATTCGGCAGGAAAGGAGTCGAAGCCGAAAGGTGGGCCGTCACTCTCGGGTGCGGGAGATCGGTACAAGCCTGAATGGATTGCGAGCTACTTGAGTTCTCCGTCCAATGAAAAGATCGGAGGAACGATGCCTCACATGATGCATCTTGTTCCCGCAAAGGATCAGCGTGCTGCGATTATGTCATTAGTGGCGTACCTATCAGCGGAATCCTCTAAAGAGCCAACGATTGTTGCCTCAGGCGGAAGTCCTGTTGCTCATGAGTTTTGGTTAAAAGGTGATATCGATCGAGGCCGAACGCTTCATCATCAAGTCGGGTGTATTGCGTGCCACGCAATTGACGAATTATATCAAGTTAGGAAAACAGCACCTTCAGATCTCGAACGCAAGCTCGCCAGTCTCAATTTGGATCACGATGAGCTTGAAGAAATGGGGCTAGCGCGGCCCAAAGAAGTTCGACCTGTCCCGATGAGCAAGATTGTATCAAAGTACCATCTGCGTTCGCTGTCAATGTTTCTCATCGCTCCTCATCTCGTTCGCCCGGCAGGCCGAATGCCAAACTTTAAATTGCAACCGCATGAAGCAGCAGATCTTGCAGCCTATCTCATCGATAGATCTGCGGCGAGTACCGAGCGAGCCGCTTCCACAATCAAAGCTTCAGCAAGCGACATGAAGAAATCATTCGATCATGATGAATCCTTAGTACAACAAGGGAAGGTTCTTTTTGCGAGGCTATCTTGTGCAAATTGTCATGCAAGTGCAGACATCAAGCCTGCGATGTCTAAGCCATTGAAAAACCTCGACGTAAATGCTCGACGGGGTTGCCTTGCAGACGCTAGCTTGGGGCCGATCTTTGGTTTATCCGAAGTTCAAAAAGTGGCGATCCAAGCTACCATTACGGCAATTCAATCAGAAAACTCCGAAGCTAAATCGGCCACGAATAGAAAATCAGATAATCTGGCGTTCATGCTGCTGCAATTGAATTGTTATGCATGCCATGAACGTGGTGGACGCGGTGGAGTTGGGCCAAAGCAGTGGCCGTTTTTTGAAAATGTTCAGCAAATTGACATTGGCGATGAAGGGCGAATGCCTCCGCCACTTGATCACATTGGCCGCAAATTGCAAAGGAGTTGGATTCAAAAGGTCCTTGAGGGCAAAGGAGATGTGCGTCCGCATTTCCGAGCACGGATGCCTGTTTTCGCAGATCACTCTCAATCTATCGCTGGTGCGTTCGTTGAGGTCGATCATGCACAAAGTTCGAACGATACGAAACCAATGGATGAACAAGCAACGAAGCCATTCGATCTAGATGCAGGACGCAATCTGATGGACTCGGGATGCGTACAGTGTCATGCTTTTCGAACCGAGTCGCTTCCCGGAGCAATCGGTATCGATACTGCAGACGTTGGCAACCGAATTCAACGTGAATGGTTTGAGGCATTTCTTTTGAACCCAGCCAGCCTCAAGAAAAACACTCGCATGCCGACATTTTTTCCGGACGGAAAAAGTTCTGTTCCTCATGTTCTCGATGGCAATGTGCCACTGCAGATTGAGTCGCTATGGGGATATCTGAATGCGACGAATGCACCGCTGCCGCCCAAGCTCGAGCAAAGTCGCTCCCAGCTATTCGAATTAGTCCCCAAAGAAACACCGATTGTTTTGCGGACATTTATGGAATCCAACTCGGCTGGAACGTATGCGATCGCGGTTGGCATGCCTGAACAAGTTCACTATGCCTTTGACGCTCATCGAATTCGATTGGCGGAAATCTGGAAAGGAAAATTTCTCAATGCCCAAGGAACGTGGTTTGATCGCTTTGCTCCACCAGCGATTCCGCTCGGTTATGAACGCATTTTGCTTCCGAAAACGGGCTTCTATTCGCGTGACTTGAACAAACAGTTTGTTCCAATCGATAACGCGCGGTTGCGATTCCAAGGGTATCGCATAAATTCGCAGAAAGCACCCGTTTTTCGATATGCAGTAGATAATTTTTCGATCGAAGATTCGATCCACGTCGATACCAAGCAAGGTCTTGTCAGACAGATCAAAGTTTCGAACGTCGATTCGAATAACATCCGTGAAGCTAGCTCGATTTGGTTGTTGGTATCGGATGACGTGGTTCAAGTAGAAAATGAGACCGCATCGACGCGATCGAGTTTAAAGCTCCAAGTGTCAACGGGAGTTGAGCAACAACAAATCCGTCATGGTGATACGTCTGATTGGATGGTCTTGCTTTCCGATCAAAATCTAATCGAGGTTCGCTATCGATGGTAAGCAACGATACGTTTATTCAAAGTGACTATGCTGTTCGATCGAAAGTAACACTCTATGTCATTGGTGCGTTAGTTTTCGTAACCAACATCGTTTCGCTACACGCGGAAGGCGTGATAAAAGCGTCCGAGGCTGATTTTTATCGGATGGTCACGATAACCAGTTCGCAAGCAAGCGATTCTCGGGCGAAGAACTGGAAGCCGGCTCCAGATTCGCTTGTATTGGAAGTAAGCGGGCTAGCTAAACTCCCTGACGGGCGGCTGGCCGTTGCGACTCGGAAAGGGGAGGTTTGGTTTCTCTCGAATGTCTACGACGATCGGCCTAGCAATATCGGCTACCATCGATTCGCTTCAGCATTGCATGAACCACTTGGACTTCTCTTTCATCAAGGTTCATTGGTGACCGTACAACGAACCGAGATGACGCGATTGTTAGACAATGATCGGGACGATATCTGTGACGAATACCAGACAATGGCATCCGGCTGGGGTGTAACCGGTAATTATCACGAATACGCATTTGGTCCCGAAGCAGACAGAGCTGGGAATCTTTGGCTTACCTTAAATCTTGGATTGGGACTAAAAGGCGATCAAAAATCAGCGGCCATTACGAATTCGACGCTCGGTTTTTCCCAAGCGTTGTGGCGAGGGTGGGGCATGGTCGTAAAGCCTGACGGACAATTGCTACCGATGTGTGCCGGGATGCGATCACCGTCCGGTTTGGGTAGCAACCTCCATGGCGACGTCTTTTATTCGGATCAACAAGGGAACTGGGTAGCCTCGAATAGTTTGCACCATCTTCGTAAGGGTGCATTTTATCATCATCCCGATGGCTTAGCTTCCATTGATCAACTAGGTTCTACGATCAAGCCAGTTTCGGAGATTCCCGACGGGCTACCATTTCCGGACGCGATAAAGAAACTTTCGATCTTAAAGCCACCTGCGGTTTGGTTGCCCTACAAAAAAGTCGGTCAGTCCGCAACTGACATCATGGTCGATGCAAGCGATGGTAAGTTTGGTCCATTTGCAGGTCAACTTTTTGTCGGCGAGTTTACCCAATCATCGATCAATCGAGTCTATCTCGAGAAGATCGACGGTGAGTACCAAGGAGCCTGTTTTCCCTTTCGAGAAGGTTTTGCTTCTGCCGTTTTGCGATTGGAACAAGGCACCGACGGCAGCGTGTTCGCCGGGTTATCGAACCGCGGTTGGAGCAGTCTTGGCCCAGCTTCCTATGGCTTACAACGACTGCTTTGGACCGGAAGCACTCCGATGGAAATGAAAGAAATTCGGGCGCAGCCGGACGGTTTTGAGCTTGTCTTTACAAAGTCAGTAGACAAAAATTTCGCGTCGCAAGTCAGCTCGTATCAGCTAACCAGCCATACCTATCGATACCATTCACAGTATGGCAGCGATGATATTCTCGAGAAGCAACTGAACGTGACTAAGGCCACAGTAGCGGAGGACGGACTCCGTGTTCGGCTCGTTGTTAGCCCGTTACGTCAATATTTTGTTCATGCGATCAATGCAAGTGGCATTCGGAGCGTGGATGGCGAGCCGCTACTGCACAGCGAAGGCTATTACACATTGAATCAAATTCCCACCGAAGATCGTTGACGATTCTCGATTTCCATTCAATCTTTCAGGCAAGATCGAAACATGGCTGCAATCTCACGACGCAAATGTCTGATCGGAACGGCTATCGCTGCAATTTCTAACCCGGCTTTCGCACTGTCCTCGAGCAAACCATTTCGAGTGGGCATCGTCGGACACACAGGACGAACCCGTGGGGTTAAATCGCTTTAGATGAAAGAACACGAAATGAGATGCTTACTTACCATTGACTTCGCTCTTGTCATGCGACCATTGCTGGCTGGTGATTTGACTTATTCCAGCCATGTGGCGAGAATCGTTTACGACAACTGTTCTGGGTGCCATCACACGGGACAATCTGGCCCATTTTCCCTGATGAGCTATGACGATGTAAAACGACACTCGGAAACCATTGTTGCTGTGACGGGGGACAAATTCATGCCTCCCTGGAAACCTGTTCATACAGGCATTGCGTTTGCAAACAACCGTCAGCTTTCAGCTGAGCAAATCGAGATACTTGCAAAGTGGGTTGATTCCGGTTGTCCCGAAGGCGACCGGTCCAAAACCCCTGAACCGCCCGAATACAAAGACGGTTGGACGCTTGGGAGCCCAGACATAGTTATCAAAATGGCAGCTCCTTTTGAGATTCCGGCCGATGGCCCGGACATCTATCGTTCGTTCGTGATGCCAGTCAATTTGTCCGAAGATCGCTGGATTAAGGCGATCGAGCTACGACCAACGGCTCGCGGTGCGATACATCACGCGCTCTTTTTCATCGATCCGACTGGCAATGCCCGTAATCAGCGTGAACGAGATGGACTAACGGGACTGAAGGGAATGAATTTTTTACGCGGATCGGGTGCAAGCTTTCTAAATAGTGGCCCGGAAAGATTGGCTTCTGGAATGGGCGGCTTCGTTCCTGGAGCCGTTCCGAATCGTTTGCCTGGCGATTTGGCAAGGCTACTTCCCAAAGGGAGCGATATCATCATGCAAACGCACTTTCATCCGGCAGGCAAGAAAGAGGTTGAGCAGGCCGAATTAGCACTGTACTTTACGGATATTACCCCGAGCCACCTGCTTGTACCCATCCAGCTTCCACCGCTATTTGGTATCGGTGCCGGGATCGATATCGCTCCTAACGAATCTTCGTTCCGCATCGTGCATGAATATGAGTTGCCGATCGATGTCAAGGCGATTGAAATTGGTGGACATGCTCATTACATCTGTCGCGAGATGCTGTTAGTTGCTGAATTGCCCAATCATCAGCGGAAAGAACTTCTGCGAATCGACGATTGGGATCTTGGCTGGCAAGACCAATATCAGTTCGTCGATGCGATCGACTTACCCAAAGGCACGAAGCTGACGGCGACGATCATTTACGACAATTCGAGTAGCAACCCTGAGAATCCATTCTCACCACCCCAGCGAATCCAGTGGGGCCGAGAGTCAACGGATGAAATGGGGGCAATCACTTTGCTTGTCGTTGCGACAAACGAGCAGCAACGAACCGTGTTGGAATCCGACCTGCGTACACAGACGCGCGAGAGCTTGAGAAAGCGCGTTCAGTCCCAGACGGGATCATTTACTCGATTGACGGGAGGGCGACTGGGCCAAGGACAGATGGCAAAATTGCTCGACCGGAACGGTGATGGGATTCTGCAAGCTGACGAGATTCCTGCTGCATTCCGTGATCGATTGCTGGACTTGTTTGATGCCGATTCGAACGACGAATTGAGTGCCAATGAGCTAAAAATCATGCGAGACAGCCTCGCAGAATTAACGAAATAGTACGATGCTTAAACATCCATCGAGAGGACCAAATTGAATATCTTCCGTTTGAATCTATTGCATATGAATCTGTTGAATATCGTATTGGTTGGGCAAGTCTGTTTTGTCGGCTTGGCCTACGGTGGTGAGCCCATGGTGATTCGTGACATCAATGGCCAGCAGCATGTAGTAGTGAATTCCGATTCATCGCCATCCGAATCGCCCAAGAAGGCAACGGTGTTGATCTTCATCAGTACGGATTGCCCGATTGCCAACTCGTACCATCCGGCTCTGAAGCAGATTTTCGATGAATTTTGTGGTGTGAATAGACAAGGCGACTTCGCGATGATTTTGATTCACGCAAACCCAGCTCTCACAACCGCCGAAGCGGAAAAGCATCGACAAGATTTCGACATCGAATCTCCGATTGCGCTAGATCCAGACCTTCGCATTGCGAAAACGGTCAAGGCCTCTGTGACTCCTGAGGCGGTTGTGGTCGATGGGTTAGGACGCGTGTTGTATCGCGGACGGATCGATGATCGATTTGCAGCCATTGGAAAGAAGCGAGTTGTGCCACAACGCGAAGATTTGCGATTTGCGTTGATGTCGATCGCGGCTGATCAACCTGTTGATATCGCAATCACTCAAGCGGTTGGTTGCCGAATCACGTACTAAGGAATTGTCCTGAAATAAGTTCCGAAATTCACCGTAGGATGAACTTCCAGTCCGTATGAAAAAAGACGGACTGGAAGTCCATCCTACATTTTGTAAAACCGCATTTTACGAATGGATCTCAACGTCTGTGAGCGGACAAGCTTGGCAGGCAAGAATCCAGCCATCCGCCTTCTCGGATTCGCTTAGAGCGTCATCGGACTCCATACTTACTCGACCCTTCAGCAGGCGAGTTTTGCACTGGCCGCAAATACCAGATCGGCATTCGAACGGGAGTGCAAGTTCGATCGATTCCGCCGCTTCGAGGACCGTCGTTGTGCCGTCAACCGACACCGATTGACTGGAATTCGCAAAACGAATTAGCCGAGCGGTTGATCGTGTCTCAAGTGACTCAGGTGCAGCATTCGGTACTTTGGCAGTTGAAAAAATAGATCGACTGGGCAATAGCCGAACGAGCAATGAGCAACCGACTGCGGATGCCGTGGTCATGGGCAATCGCACGTCTGCTTTTGTCTCCATATAATAATGCAAGACGGCGGCGACCGCCGATAGGTAGATCAACCGATGTAGCAACTTCCAGCGAGCAAAACCAAGCCATCTTACCATTCGCGGCGTTGATGTCAGCGCAAGCGGAACCATAAATAACATCGCTGCCGCACCGACTTGCAGATAACGCCGTTCCAACAGCTCGTTCCAGGCACCTTGCCAGTTGCAGGCACGATCGTAAACAACATAAGCACTCTTGCATAAGTTTTCGCACATTACTCGTTAAACCGCGTGCCCATCGGGCCGCGTGTTTTGAGGCAAACGCGCGGGGCGATGCCCACGCGG
>JAYVSE010000475.1:0-4962 GCA_043775635.1 Planctomycetaceae bacterium
AAGATTTCTGTCTCACCGTCCGGGCGAAGGAAAGCTCCGCCGAGAAGCTAGCATCGCTAGCCAAGCCGCCTAGTGACTACAATCCCTGACATGCACCCGCCACCCCAAATCGATGAGGGGCTACCGTTACGCGCCCACCGAAACCAAAATCAACAAACAGCCCCAAAGGCTATCATTAATCCAACCGGCCCGCCTTACGATCGAAGCCAAAACGGTGTCGCACACCTTTTCCGCCGCCCGGCCCACGGAACAAACTCCCAAACTCCTTTGTAACAATTCACACGTTTAAGCACTGTATCAGCCAGAAAGTAGCTTGCCTAGAGCGCCAATTCGGTTCCTGACACCTTTTCCGTTTCTGACACCTTTTCCGTTTCTCACTGATGCTGACCGAGACCGTGCTGGCAGCAGACAATTCATTGGACAACGAGTTCGCAAAAAGCTACTCTTAGGTAGTCGCGCTGAACGTCTGCGCGTATGTCAAAAAGCAAACTCACCCATGACAGTACTTTTCCGTTTCCCAGAAAGCAGCTTGCCTAGAGCGCCAATTCGGTTCCTGACACCTTTTCCGCCTGACACCTTTTCCGCCGCCTGGCACCTTATTCTTGCTCGTTCCTGGCACCTTATTCTTGCTTTTGTAATGCACGGAAATTACCTCCGTCCCATTTGATCGCTCCCGGCGGTTCAAATGCGAAGTATGCCTTGTACCGGACGATATCACCAACTCTATTTCGGTAGACTAAATTCTTCGCCTATTAGTTTGATTCTAACGAACTGAGACTGAAGAGTACGTTCGTACCGGCGACGAAGTCGGTTGAGTTCTCCAACCGCATGGTCACTCTCTGTTTGTGAAAGGTTCTTGTAGTTTTTCAGGTGATCGATCGCAACAGACGTAAGCTCTATTTGCAGGTCGTTGAATCGTTTGTCCTTTCGATTTGCTCGCCACTCCCGAAGCGATTTCCCATCGAACAAGTCCACCGAAAATCCGATGTGTTCGCGTGTGGGAGGAACCGGTACTAACCTTAAAGTCTCGTTTATGCAATCGAGTATTTGCTTTTCGGCAAGATAGGAACACACTTCTCCAACTGTCCAGTTTACCGCGAATTCATTGTCGTTGATTGTCGTAAGGCAATAACGGTCATCAACGCTGTTAGCAACAAGCTTCTCCCAGACCTCTTCGTTCCAAGTCACACCAATTTGGCGAATTACTTCTGCAACTCGGCGCTGCTCTTGAACATCCAGGCCAAGTTTTGAAGCAGAAACTCTGGATACTCCCGCTTCATCGAGTGCTGGTGACTTCGAACCGCTTGCCAGATTCTCGATGAGTCGATCAATCTTTAAGTCCTGTGACATACAACGTGGCCCGATCGAGAAGACAAACAACAGAATTACGAATGGAGAAACATGGGTCATTCCATCTCCTTTGCCTTCGCTGTGAGCCTACGAAGAATTTCCGATGGTGTTGCCATTCGCCTGATTCGCATTACGACGAAGTCTGATTCAGTTGGATTCTGACCTTTAGCAGTATTCCAATCACACATGCCCCGCTTGTATCGATCCATGGACATAGTTCTACGTGAGTAAATGGAAACTACATCCCCTTCGCCGCCATAAAACAAATTGCTACCCTCTTCGCCAGAGAATGCTCTTCGCTCTTTGTCGTTCCTTGGATTCCGGTAGTGTGGGTTTTTTATCCATATCTGATCACCAGGCATCAACTGATCCGTTGGAGTTCCATTTGAATCTGGAGACTCAATATAGTCCTCAATCAATCCATCGAAGTCGTTCGGGATAACACCACCCTTGAGGATCTTATTTAGTAAATCCAATACCTCTTGACCACTCGCGTGACCGTTCCGTTTGGCCTCTTCAGCCAGGTCAATCAAGGACTTGTACATGATCAACGCAGAATACTTTTGGCAGAAAATCGTTCCGCCGTTGTAATTCCAAATGTCCTTGATCGCGTCAACGGGTGTGTCCGTAATGTATGATCCATCTGAATTTTCCCGCCAATAGTTCGAGTTACGATTGTCGCCGATTCCTACAACCTTTCCGTTTTTCGTGTTCTGGATAATTAACTCCCGAAGACGACGTTCCCACTTTTCCCGATTCGTATTTGTGTTTGCAGGATCCTCTACTAATCCGCTTGGATCCGTCGCATTCGTAGGCGAGTTGCCAACATACCGGTACATGTTGACGTCGGGTCCAAGACCTATGGGGTCTTGGCTGAGCCACCGGCCCGTGTTGGCGTCGTACCAACGGTGGCCAAACTCGGTGAGGGCGGTGTCGGGGTCGTAGTCGCCGCCGTTCATTCCAAAGGCACTGTCCACCGCTGATGCGGAGAGCGCGGGTAGCACAGTCCCCGCTGCATCGAGGTTGACTTCCGCTAAGCGTTTGCCGAAGGAATCGTAGACCACGTGCTTACGCACGATTCCGTTGTTGTCTACTAGATCGCGCGCACTGCCCAACTGATCGGCCACTGACCACAACGTGGTGCCGGTGAGCGCCGAGGCAGTGGTCGCTTGATAGGTCGGGCCGGTGCCACTGGCGAACTGCTCATCCGCGATCACGCGGTCGGTGTCGTCACCATGCAGGTAACGATCGCTGATCCGGAACACTTGCGCCGTGCCCGCTCCATCGCTGTCGCGGATTTGCAGTAAGCGGTTCGCGCCGTCGTTGAACCAACGATCGATCCGCTCACTGACGCCGTCGCCGTTGTTGTCATAGAAGTCCATGATCCGGCGGTTAAAGGCATCGTATTCGTACGTAGTCTGTTTCGTAATCGTGCCATTGACCGCGACCCTTTCCCAAACCCGGGCCAAGCGGTCGCGATGGTCCCAGATATACTGCGTCACGGTGCCGTCGGAAATCTTGGTCTTCAGCGTCAAGTTGCCTTCAAGGTCATACGTATAATTGAACGTCCCATCGGTTTGCAGACGGTTATGCGTCCCGACGGCTGATTGACTGACTCCGGCAGACGTATTGCGGTTGCCGTTGGCATCGAGGTTGTAGGACTCCGCAGCAGGTAGCGGTGCAGGCGCGGCCAGACCTGGAATCGCAACACTGGTCGCGGCGGTCAATTGATCGGTCGGATCGTAAGTATAGCTGGTCGTGAAGCGATCGGCGTACGAGCCCTTCGAAGTCATGCGGTTGTCGCGATCATAAGCAAACGCATAAGCAGCGATGGTGCTCGCTGGCGTGATCGAGGCGGGCAGCATGGCGGTCCCATTCCAAGCTTGTCCGGCCGCGATTTCCGTTTTGGCATG
Source organism: Planctomycetaceae bacterium (assembly GCA_043775635.1). Classification (GTDB taxonomy): domain Bacteria; phylum Planctomycetota; class Planctomycetia; order Pirellulales; family Pirellulaceae; genus UBA6163. The sequence continues at coordinate 3,264 of JAYVSE010000475.1, forward strand.
AGTGATCGATGTCAATCGTGCTGCACCGTCATAGGCATAACGCGAGTGGACTTCAAGGTTTGCCGGGGTGTTTGTCAGATCGGAGAATCGTCGCGAGTCGGTCATTTGGGATGCGACGTTGTAATTGAACGAGGCGAATTTAGGGGCGACGGAATTGACGGTTCCGGAAGCCGCCGTGCCTTGCGACACGGAGGTCAACCGATAGAGACGATCATACTTGTAAAGATTCTCCAAGTCATTGATTCCCCCCGAAATAGTTCCACCAGTGCCCGGAGCCCCGGCGGTGATGGTGCCACCGATATTGACCGCCGTACGAATGCGTTGGCCTGTCGTGTTGTAATCGCGATCGATGATGACGCGGCTTAGACCGGGAACCGTTTGTGACTCCAGTTGAACTTGGTTACGAGCATCGTAGGTGAAAGAAAAATCGGGCGCGTTAACGTAGCTGTCATTAACAGCGGTGAGGTTGTCCAGACTATCGTAAGTAAAATCGGTGGTGCGGTTGACAGTGGTTCCGGTTTTCCAAGTTTCCAGGGTCTTGCGATAGCGATTGTCGTAGCTTGATTCGGTGACCCGTGCAGTGCGGTCGGTCATGCTGCGTAAGTTGTTGGCACCGTCGTAGGAGTAGCTGCGATCGAGGTTAGTGCCGCTTAAGACTTGTCGATCGGTGACGAGGTTACCAACACCGTTGTACAGATACTGGGTAACGTTGTTTTTAGGATCAGTGATGGTGGCGACTTCGTCAAACAGAGTATAGGCGGTCTGAGTCGTCGCGTTGCGGGCATCGGTCGTGCTGATGCGGCGGAACAGCGGGTCGTAGTTGTACGTGGATATGTTCAGCAGTGAATCGGTTTGCTTGCGGAGATTGCCAATGGCATCATATTGAAAATTGCTCTCCGCCGGTAACTGCGATCCAGCACCATCGGGATCGGGTGCTGTCATGGTGCCGACTTTGCCACTTGGCAAGTAGATGTAAGCGGTCTTGCGGAGCAGTGGATCGGTGGCGTCTTTAACTTGTCCATCGGCGTAATAGGTGTACGCAGTAATGGGAGCCGCAGTGGAACCATCGGCCGAGGGTTGGGTGACGGTTTTAAGTTGTCCACGTAGACTGTAGCCATAGAGCGTGGGGTTACCGTCAGCATCGGTGTTTGATTTTAGAGAGCCATCGGTCCAGTAGGCCAAAGTTTGCGTGGGGGTGTCACCTGAGACATTGAGGAGCCGTCCGAGAGAATCGGCTTGGGTTTGAAAAACTTGATTTTCAGAATTTATGCGTGTGGCAACCCAGCCGGCTCGGGCTTGGGCATAGGTGATCGTCGTCGCGTCACCTGCGGCACCATTGACGGTGGTGCTGGGCAACGTTTGTGAGATCACCCGATTAAGGCTGTCATAGTTTTGTGCTGTTTTGTTTCCCAGCGGGTCGTTGGTTTCGAGCAGATTATCGATGTTGTCGTACGTAAAGTTGGTCAGGAAGCGATTACCAATCTTGCGATCCTGGGGCGTGGCGATCAAGCCAGAAACGTGATCGGGAGCAAGAACTTGCGTGGTCCGTCCGAGCCGATCGTATTCGAACGAGGTGATTCGCGAGGCGGTGGCGGTGCCAACGGGTGTCGCGGTGATCGAGGTCGGTTCGCCAGCGGCATTGTAGGCGATCGTCGTGGTCAAGCCTTGGTTCGCGACGATATTTGGCGTATTGATGACG
>JAYVSE010000476.1:0-12580 GCA_043775635.1 Planctomycetaceae bacterium
CGTCATCAATACGCCAAATATCGTCGCGAACCAAGGCTTGACCACGACGATCGCCTACAATGCCGCTGGCGAACCGACCTCGATCACCGCGACACCCGTCGGCACCGCCACCGCCTCGCGAGTCACCTCGTTCGAATACGATCGGCTCGGACGGACCACGCAAGTTCTCGCTCCCGATCACGTTTCGGGTTTGACCGCCACGCCCCAGGATCGCAAGATTGGCAATCGTTTCCTGACCAATTTTACGTACGACAACATCGACAATCTGCTCGAAACCAACGATCCACTGGGAAACAAAACAGCACAAAACTATGACAGCCTTAATCGTGTGATCTCACAAACACTACCTAGCACCACCGTCAATGGTGCCGCAGGTGACGCGACCACGATCATCTATGCACAAGCCCGAGCCGGCTGGGTTGCTACACGCATAAATTCTGAAAATCAAGTTTTGCGGACCCAAGCCGATTCTCTCGGCCGGCTCCTCAATGTCTCAGGTGACACCCCCACGCAAACTTTGGCCTACTGGACCGATGGCTCTCTAAAATCAAATACGAATGCTGACGGTAACCCGACGCTCTATGGCTACAGTCTGCGCGGTCAACTCAAAACGGTCACCCAACCCTCGTCCGACGGTTCAACGGCGGCTCCCGTTACTGCGTACACCTATTACGCCGATGGACAACTCAAAGACGTCACCGATCCACTGCTCCGCAAGACCGCTTACACCTACTTACCAAGTGGCATGGTCGGAACCATTACAGCACCAGATCCCGATGGTGCCGGATCGCAGTTACCGGCGGAGAGCAATTTTCAATATGACGCCATTGGCAATCTACGCAAACAAACCGATTCACTACTGAACGTATCCACGTACAACTACGACCCGCTGTTCCGCCGCATCAGCACATCCGATGCTCGCAATGCGACGACTCAAACCGCCTATACTCTGTTTGACGAAGTCGCCTCCATCACTGATCCCAAAAACAACGTTACTCAGTATCTGTACAACGGTGTCGGTAACCTCGTCACCGATCGCCAAGTCTTAAGCGGCACTAACGTCGATCGCAGCTACTCCTATGACGGTGTCAACAACTTACGGAGCATGACCGACCGCACTGCACGGGTCACCGAATCAACCTACGACAATCGCTATCGCAAGACCCAGGAAATTTGGAAAACTGGAACCACAGTCAACCGTACCACCGATTTCACTTATGATAGTGTGGACAACCTCACCGCCGTTAATGACAGCTACGTTAACGCGCCCGATTTCAACTTCACCTACGATGCGCGTAACCAAGTTCAATTGGAATCGCAAACGGTTCCCGGTCTAAGCCGTGTCATCATCGATCGTGATTACAACTCAACAGGCCAACGCATTCGTACTGCGGTCAATATCGGTGGCACGGTTACCGCCGGGGATCCAGGTACCGGTGGAATGATTTCGGGGGGTATCAATGACTTGGAGAATCTTTACCATTATGATAATCTCTATCGGTTGACCTCGGTGTCGCAAGGCACCGCAGCATCCGGGATCGTCAATTCTGTCGCTCCTAAATTCGCTTCGTTCAATTACAACGTCGCTTCCCAAATGACCGACTCGCGACGATTCTCCGATCTGACAAGCACCCCGGCGAACCTCGAAGTTCACTCGCGTTATGCTTATGACGGTGCAGCACGTTTGACCGCCATCACTCATGCCAGAACCGAAATCGCAGCCGGACAAGCTTGGAATGGGACCGCCACGCTGCCCGCGTCGATCACGCCAACGAGCACGATCGCCGCCTACGCGTTTGCTTATGACCGCGACAACCGCATGACCTCGAAGGGCTCGTACGCGGATCGCTTCACGACCAGCTATACTTATGATCCGACCGATCAATTGACCGCCGCGACCAGTGTTGCGATTGCAGGTCTGGCCGCGCCAGCACCGCTACCTGCCGCCGAGTCCTACAACCTCGATGCCAATGGCAATCGCAATACGTCAGGCGGAGTCAGCCAATCAGCCGCCGGGACTCATAACCGTCTGCAAACCGATGGGACGTACAATTATTCGTACGACCTGGAAGGCAACCTGACGTTGAAGACCAAGATCTCCGACGGCACCGTGACGCAGTACATCTGGGACCATCGCGACCGCTTGGCCCGGGTCTGGGAAAGGATCGCGGTCAATGGCACGATTACGAAACAAACGACTTACGAGTACGATGCCTTTGACCGCCGGATCTTCGACTTTTATGACAATACCGGCGATGGCGTCAGTGAGCGGATCGATCGCTGGTTCAACGACGGCACGAACCGCTTACTGCAAATCCGGGATAGCGATGGTGCCGCGGCGGCGCAGGGGTTCCGGATCAGCAACCGGTACCTGCATGGTGATGACACGGACCGCGTGATCGCGGATGAACAGTTCGCCAGTGGCACCGGCCCCACGTATCTATCGGCCACGGCCTCGGCGCTTACCGGCACCACGTTATGGTCAGTGGCCGATCAGTTGGGCAGTGCACGAGACTTGGTCGACAACAACGGCATCGTGCGCAAGCACGTGGTCTACGATTCATTCGGCAAACGCTTAGCGGAAGTCAACCGCGATGCTGCCGGCGCGGTGTTACCCGCGCTCTCCGCTTCAGCGGTGGACAGTGCATTTGGCATGAGCGGCGGCGACTACGACCCCGACACCGCCCTAACGGAGTTCGGTCGTCGTTGGTACGACGCAAACACCGGCCGCTGGCTCAGCCAAGACCCAATTGGCTTCGGTGGAGGTGATGCGAATCTTTATCGCTACGTGGGAAATGGACCGACGAACGCGACCGATCCGAGCGGGTTTTACGAAGTTGATGTTCATTTTTATGCCACATATTATATTGCTTTAGCTGTCGGACTTGGTGAGCACAACACAGAGCTGATGTTCCGTGGCATGAATGGGGAATATGCGGCATCACAAGCAATGGTGGCCGCTTGGTCGTGTCAGTACGTTGACGACTATGGACCCACTGGCCCGTTCGGCTCTGTCAAAACGCGAGAAATTTTTCATTTCCGCGAAGATAGGGACGCTTCGCAGATATCGAGGGATGCAATCGAAGCTGGATCAATAATCCGTTTTGGCATTGGCCTGCATCCATTTGAGGATTCTTACAGTCACCGTGGGTACGGCCCCAAAATTGGCCACTTATTCGCTGGGCATGCTCCCGACTACCCTTATAACGATGTGGAAAACGCTCTACGGATGGCTAAACGCGTTTATAGCCTGATGAGTCGCTGGCAGAAGGATGTCAATCACGAAAGCTGCGACAAAAAGTTTGCTTCCATTGAGGCTAGACTTAGGCAGTTGTTCGAACTTCCCGGTGATACCCATACTCGATCCATGAGATGGAAGTGGGCAATTGAGAATGACTTTGGCGTGTCTCACTCGTCGTATCCCGTGTATAGCGGCGAGCATCCTTGGTCAGGTCCATTTGAGGTTACTGTCGATGACATTAATGAATGACACGACTGCCAGACTGATTTCTTTTAGCTGGTGGTTGTTCTATTTTCTACTGTTTGGACCGTTTCTTCTAGGCAAGGACGGCGAATCAAAATTTCATTGGTACGTTGGTTTTCATCTTTTGACGCTGCTTTTTTTGAGCTTTCTGTCAGTTGGATATTTAGGTGGCCGCATCATGCAGAAGCAACGAGTATCAGTAGTTACGGTGTTTTGTCTGCTGACATGGCTGTATTCTTTGAAGGCGATTTTGATTGGGCCCACCTTTTGGGTCTACTGAGTTCCGGCATCGGGAGAGGCTGCGCCAGGAGGCTGCGCCAGGGTCAGACTTGATCTTCGGTTTTCAACGCGAAAGCGATCAAATGGGTCAAAGCGATCAAACGGGTCAGACCTTTTTGATAGACTGAACAACGCGGTGCGCCCGAGCAAACGCGAGATAACCGAACGAGCGAAGTTCGTTCTCCTTGCGGGCGAGTGGATGTTACATTCTTTGGAGCTGACCGCCAGCGAAACCGGCTTGACGGTTGATCTTGGAACCCGAGCGGTATCGCCACACGCGATAGCGATGTGTTTCCGAGCAGAGCGAGGTGCGAACGAGCGCAGCAAGTGAGAGTGATTGGCAGCCGCAGGCACGGCGGCGGCCATGGATGCCGCCGCATGAACCAGCCCGGCGGCACGATGCCGCCCGCCGACGGGCGACACGAAGCGGGTGTCGGAACATGTGTGCGACACCGTTGTTCAGAAGAACGATGCGTTGCACTGTTTAAAGACCACTATCATTAAACCCGAACTATTGTGATGATCTCGCAAGGCAAGGCTTCTTCCGGGATCGTCAATTCTGTCGCTCCTTAATTCGCTTCGTTCAATTACAACGTCGCTCCCGAAATGACCGCCTCGCGACGATTCTCAGGTAGCGAAAAAGGTGTGCGACGCCGTTTTTTAGGAACAACGTGTTGCACTGATTGAAGCCAGCGTTTTCTTTCACGAAAGCGATGACGCTCAAGGTCGTTCACCGTGCCAAATAGAAGGCGCGCTCTCCGAGATCGTTCTGCCTGCCTGATTTGCGAGCTCGGAGAGCACGCCTACACACCCACCGGCGGGTGCCAGTGTATTTCATTCCACGGTGGCTGCGTTGTACAATTCGGATGTAAGCGGTGGTGATTGAACGAGCACCGCTCGCGACACCGAATTACACCGTGCCACTGCCGATGATTGCGTCGATGGCATCGCGATAGTCACCGAACTCGGCTTCCAGTACTGCGGAGCTGTCTACCACAGGTTTGAGATCATCCATATCGCCGAATAGACCGACAACTTTGCCATCGCTGCCAACAGCAAGATTGTCACCGCTCAGAATTGAACTCACAATAGATCCGTCGTCGTTGAGCACGGTGAGTAGAGCCGCGTCGCGATCATCGTTAAGCGATAGTTCTGCATATCGAACATCTTCGAAGCCATCACCCAACTGGAAAAACTGCTGGTCACCCTCCGCACTAAGAACGGCAAACGAAGGCGACGCTAAACGGCTTGTGCTGCTTCGGTTGCGTGAAACGAGAATATCGAGGGTTTTGGCCAATGGCCCTTGGGTTCCCGCAACAGTGAAGTTATTTCCGGATGCATTCAGCCCACCAGGCGTCGCGATAACGATCTGGAACGAAGAAGGCGCGAGTGGGATCGGAACGATTGACGATGGAATATCAAACTTAACGGTGTAAGTTCCAGGTGCGAGGTTTGTAAAGGCGTAGTTGCCGTTGCCATCCGTCGCCTGAACGACGTCAGGAGCACCTGCGGTGGACAATCTTACTGGCAGTCCACTCATCGCAGGTTCGTTCGGATCTTGTTGTCCGTTACGGATCGGATTGGCGAGGCTTACCAAGAAGTCGGTGAATATCTTGCCGGAAATTGTCGACGGAACGAAGTCCGCAACCGTCACCGTTACGATACCTGTTGCCGTCAGCGAACCATCCGAAACCGTGTATTGGAATCGGTCGGTCCCAAGGAAACCTGTGGGAGGAGTGTAGATAATGTTGCCATTGGCAAGCGAAACCGTTCCGACGGTGGCATTGGTGCCGGTGATAGCAGCAACCGCAGTTAATGTTACGGCGCCAGTTTCATTGGCAGGTCCAGGACGATCGTTTGACGTTACCACGGTCGCGGCATAGGTCGTAGATAAACCGGGACGTGCGAAGACCCCTTCATTTACAGTGACAGGCGAATCGTTTACCGCAGCGATGTTGATCGTGACCGTACCCGTGTCGTTGACTGAACCGACCGCTGCACGATAGATGAAGCTGAGCGACGTCGTTGTGAAATCGTTCGAAACTGGTGTGTAAGTAATCGACGACCCAACCAACGTTAGTGTTCCGCGTGCTGGCTGAGTGACGATCATGAAGGTTGGTGAAGTGGTACTTCCCGTTACTGTTACCAGTGATGACAAGTTTAACGTGGCGTTGATGTCTTCCGTAACTGCTAATGTGGAATTGGTGGCAGTCACCGTTGTCGTACCCGGTGCTGTGACGTTGACCGTCAAAGTCGCTGCGGTCGTGAGTGAACCGTCGCTGATGCGATAGGTAATCGTGTCGGTACCAGTGAACGCTGCTGCCGACGTGTAAACGATGTTTTGACCACTGAGAGTGACCGTTCCACCTTGGGCAGAAGCAGCAGTCACAGCGGAAATCGTGACGGTACCGGTTTCGTTTGCAGGTCCAGGTCGGTCGTTTGCCGATAGTGTTGAACCGGCAATCGTTAAGGCAACGCCACGTGTTGCACCGACCGCTGTATCGGCAACGAAGACGGGTGCGTCATTGACGGCAGTAATATTGACAGTGATGGTTCCGGAATCGCTGACCGAACCAACGGTCGCGGTATACACGAAGGTCAAAGGTGAGCCAGCATTCGTGAAATCATCTTGAGCCGGGTCAAAAGACGCGGTCGTACCGGAAACGGTTACGTTACCCCGTGATGGCTGCGTCGTAATCGTGAACGTTGGCACCGTCGAACTTCCTGTGACAATAACTAACGTTGAAAGATTCAACGTGGCGTTAATGTCCTCAGTAACTGCAAGCGTTGAGTTATTCGCCGTTACAGTCACGATACTAACCGCAGTCACGTTGACGGTTAGAGTCGCCGTGGTCGTTAGTGCACCATCACTGATCGTGTAGGTAATCGTATCGGCGCCAGTGAATGCTGCGGCTGACGTGTAGACGATGTTTTGACCACTCAGCGTCACGGTTCCGCCCTGCGCCGAAGCCGCAGTCACTCCCGAAATCGTGACGGTGCCAGTTTCGTTCGCGGGACCAGGGCGATCATTTGCCAACAATGTTGAGCCAGTGATTGTTTTGGCAACGCCGGTTACCGCAGCAACAGCGGTATCGGCGACGAAGACAGGTGCATCATTGACGGCCGTGATGTTAACCGTGATGGTTCCGGTATCGCTGGACGTACCGACGGTCGCCGTATAGACAAAAGTCAGTGGCGTACCAGCGACTGTAAAATCGTCCTGAGCAGGATCAAACGTAGCGGTTGTGCCACTGACCGTCACGTTGCCGCGTGCTGGCTGGGTCGTGATCGTGAACGTCGGCACCGTGGTGCTGCCGGTAACCGTAACAAGCGTCGAAAGATTCAACGTGGCGTTGATATCCTCGGTAACGGCAAGTGTTGAGTTATTCGCTGTTACGATCACCGTATTAACCGTAGTCACGTTGACGGTTAGAGTCGCGGTAGTCGTTAGTGCACCATCGCTGATCGTGTAGGTGATCGTATCGGCACCAGTGAATGCTGCTGCTGACGTGTAGACGATGTTTTGACCGCTGAGCGTTACCGTTCCGCCCTGAGCCGAAGCCGCAGTCACTCCTGAAATCGTGACGGTACCGGTCTCATTGGCGGGGCCTGGGCGATCGTTCGCTAGTAGCGTCGAGCCAACAATTGTTTTCGGAAGAGCGCGAGTTGCTGCGACCGCAGTGTCAGGAGCGAAGACAGGCGCATCATTGACAGCAGCAATATTTACTGTGATGGTCCCGGTGTCGCTGGATGATCCAACGGTTGCCGTGTAAACAAAAGTCAGTGGCGTACCAGCGACCGTAAAATCGTCCTGAGCAGGATCAAACGTAGCAGTCGTGCCAGTGACGGTCACATTGCCGCGTGCGGGCTGAGTCGTGATTGTGAATGTCGGCGCGGTCGAGCTTCCTGCTACAGTAATCAACGGTAATAAATTGATCGGAGCGTTAACATCCTCAGTAACTGCAAGCGTCGAGTTATTCGCGGTCACGGTAACGCTGCTGGCGACAGCGACAACGTTTACGAATCCGAATCCGTCGGTCGCAATTGCAGGGTTAGCGCCAAGATCAACAAAGATTTGAGCAGTGGTGAGCTTATCTTCCTGGAACGTTTCTACATTATTAGTAGGGGGAGTCGTAACCGCAGGCACCAAGTGACTTGCAATCGTGGTATTGTTTTGCCCACGGACGACCGTCAGCGTTTTTAACGTCGAGTTGACAGCGGTCACAAGCATCTGCTCGCTATCGATCTTAATTAAGAATGACGTTTCCCCGGTCAGTGGCCTAAAGCCCGAAACGGTATCTACGGACACGGTCGTTGAGGAAGCAAGATTGTCAAGTGGCTGGACTAGTCTCGCTTCTGCTGGTACTGGGGTATAGATTAAAAAATCATTGGTTGTGACGGATGACGCCCGCACTTCAACCTTTGTAGTCGTGGGAGCAGTGGCCACGAACGGAAGACTAAACGCATCAAATGGTTCTTTCAGTCGCTCCTTTGGCCCCGACTCAGGCACACCGCCACCTACGAGATCACCGACGCCACCCGCACCTGTTACGCCAACCGCTGGATCATAGCTTCCGTAGAAAACCCCATTGATCCCGAAAAACACCAGATTGTTGCCATACGTGCGACTCTTAAAGTTGAGGTTAGGTGCGATCGCTGCGGGATTGATTGCACCTCCCGGTAGACGAGGCTCGATCGAATTGTTCGTCGACACAACTGTGACCGCACCATTGCTGAAATCCTTTAGGTCGCCCGATACCTTTAAATCAGCAACATCCACATTTGCGAGCGAAAAATCGGTGAACCGAATGTCGTACTCTTTATCATTATTAACGCCAGGGCCAGCGCTGACCACGGTAAATTGCTGCGGGGTAAGGTTGTACAAACTCGAAATAGCGGACTTGATAGTTTCTACATCGCCGGCGGCAATGAACGTCGCGACGGGCACTTTGAACGCTGTTTCAGTGATTCCCGTGCGTGTGAATACAACATCTCCCGAAACTCCATCAAAAACGTTAACTGAAATCGCCAACGTCTGCGTCTCCGTCAAAACAGGCTCAACCTTTCCAGCGGAGGCGGCGACGATATCTGCCACGAACTGGAAGACCCCAAGGTCACCTGTTGGAACGTCACGCAAATCTTTATAGCCAACTTCGAGGTTAAACACCTCGCCCACAGTGACGTTCAGATCGCGTGATGCTGGATTGAATTTATTGCCATCAGTGAATTCGACATCACCTGTAGTCAATGGTGTCAGACGTAATTCAACCACTTCATTATTGGCACCAAGGCCTTCGCCACGGGAAATATTGTTAATCACCCGCAACGCGTCTAATGGCGAGACTTTGTTGTCACCAGAAACGTCATAGAACTTATCGAGATCACCGCGAGACATACCCGCCAAGTTCTGCGTGCCACCGTGCCTGGCGATTTGATTGATCACCGCCAAGGCATCTAACGGAGTTACCTTATAATCGCGGTTGACGTCTTCCGCGATCAAGTAGTTGTGTGCCACCAGCACATCACTTGCCAAGAGTTGCCGCTTTTCTAGCGTTTCGCTGCCGAGACGCCGCTGCGTCAAACTGCGATTTTTACGAGTACGGTTGCTTTTGCGACCCGCCAAACGGAAAAGATTGACTAGCTGGTTCATCGCCTGTCCCAAGATTTTGTCCACCTGAGTGGGAGGGTAGGAGTCGTGGAATCGTTCGCTGCTTGCGAAACAACAATTGGTGCATCTCTTCCCATCCTGCGGATAAGAAGTTTGTCCATCGTAATTAGACCAAAAATTAATTTCTGGTATTTATTACCCAACTTCTTCCAAATTTCATTCAAAAGCTGCTGGGCACGATTAATTTGCCTAGTTTACTTACGCGTTTCAATTTATCAACGCGAAAGATCTCTAATTCTTTCTCTCAGAAATAATCACTACCGTTAGAATCGGAACGACGGGATTGGTTCCCCGGAAATCCGTGAACTTTGTTTCTCGACTTTCTGATTTTCGAGAGCCGGGTCCCAGGCCGCAAATACGGCGTCAAATGCCGCTCCCTCACCCTCACCACCCGCGCCGCCAACATGATTTCGGCGGGCGATTTCGTTGATGACTCGCAACGCATCCAGTGGCGAGATCGCTCCGTCGTCGGTGGTATCAAAAAAATTCGTGATTTGGCCAGAACCAGCGAGAATTCTGGTTCCTCTGCGTGCGATTTCATTGATGATTCGAAGCGCATCCAACGCCTGAACGCTACCGTTGGCATCAACATCGAATCGATCTACTAAATTACGCCACGGACTGGCAACCCTCAGGAATCCAGCCACAACAGGCGCGGCAAGTCCCGCAGAAACGGTAATCGTCGCACCGGAGCCGGAATACTGGTGAATGAGACGTTCGGGAACCAGGTTGAGCTTGTAGTTTCCATCCGGAAGACCGGGGAAGCGAAAGACTCCGTCGTCGCCCGTAACCACACTCGCAGCGGTTCCGAATCGAAGCGAATCAAGCCCCACCTCAGAACTCTGGTGCCCATGAGCCCGAATACTTGCAATCCTTCCCCGTGCATCTTCAACGCGCATGGTCGTTGACTGACCCACCGTCAATTCTTCGGTGGTAAACCTTGTTAAAAGCTTGCCGGACGCATCGTACGCCTCTAATCTCCCAAAGCTACCGCCAGCGGTGCTGCCGATGGCGTCTAATTCTACCAACCCAACGGGCTCGGCGAACGTTGCGACCAGTTCGGTGTCGCTTGTCCAACCATTCTGCCATCGACCATTGATTAGGCTCAAGTAGTGAAATGCGCGAGTGCCTGTCGATGACTCCGCTGGAAATGATCCGACTTGCCCGTCCAGCGTTTCACCCTGAGCCGACAGTGCCGCACCCTGGATCACTGCTGGGAGCGCTCGAGCCGGAAATTCATCCGGTTCGATCGCTCCACCAAACAGTGTTGAGCCATCAAGCTTTGAGACCGTGGCGGTGACCTGCGAAAGCGTGGTCTCAGACGGATTCTTTTCGCCTTCGCCGTTCGCATCCAAAAACGCGTAACCGCTTATCGAAGCCCCGGAAACAATGGGTGCCGTTCCCGTGGTTCTCAGTATCGAGCTTGTCACGCCAACCGAATCGTCGATAGCGCGGATTTCGATCGTCGTGAACGCACCGATGGTCAACGTAAACGATACGTCTGCGACTTGTGCGTCGACCGTCTTTGCTGATAACCACGGCCCTTGGTTGAGGCGGTATTCGATCCGATCGACACGATTAAGCGTGATGTCGTTTTGTGGTCCCGAGCTGTTCTGGTTAGCCAATGGTACCGCGCGAGCATTGCCGTCAAACGTGAACACTCCCGCCTTCGCGTCGTACCGACCATCACCTTCCAAATGCAGTGGCACATCAGCGACATCAAATATACCGTCGCCATCGCTATCGACCCAGCCAAGCATTGCGCGTGTTGACGCGGGAAGACTGTGATTGTCATAAGCCGTCCGGAGCGCCGAACTCGATCGCATGATACTAGATTCTTGTACAAAACCAGGTGTCGTGTTGTCGGCCGCATTAGTATTCTGCGCGTTATAGTAACCGCGTCGATCCGTCCATGACGAACCGCCTGGATATTCATCTTTCGCCCAGAAGATATGGCCCGTCTCATGGGTAATCGTGCTTGCTGGTCTGGTTGATGGACTGACAACATAGAGTCCGCCTGCAAACGCAAACGCAGTATTGAAGTCGCTGCCGGACGCAAACGATCCATCCGCATCATCCGACGAGTCGACTATAAATACCGTGAATGCCCAATCCGTATGCAATCGTTCTCTTGCTGCATTGTTAAATTGACGAACGCCATTCTCCAGCGAAGTAGCATTGTCAATTCCCTGAGCGCGAAGGAAGGGGGTGATGTAAAGCGGTGCGTCCTGGCTGACTCGGTCGATCGGTTCGTAGTCAGTGGAGAACGGATTTTTCGCAAACGAATCATCGATCACAAACTCCAGCTTATGAACGGTGTTCAACAGATCAAGCGTATCTGCCCACCACTGGACGCCTGTACGAACCGTTTCAATCGCATAGTCAATTTCCGCAGGAGTCCAGTTTTGAGTGCTCGTGTCAATCGTACCGTTACTTTCAAGAAGAACCGGCACGACAGCCACACGGCCGAGTAAAAACTCAGCGGTATCCTCAGACGTTGCTCCCAGCGGAATCGCCGAAAGCAAATCACGAGACTCAAGCTGCTCCAATCGCGGTCGACGACGACGCGGGGCTGCATTTTGCGTGTTTCGGCTAATGCGAGATTGACGACGTGACATGCTTAAAAATCGCTATTGAACCGTTGGGGATTAATGGCTTTAAGGCCAACGGCCTTGTTCAACATAGCCTGGGGCAACGCCCTCGTTGTTATCCATAACTTTTCAAAGACCCCTGCCAGCTTGCCTGGCAGGTGAATTGGATCAAAACCAGACGACGAAAGCTTCAGGGAGAAGGGAGCCTAATTTCATCGCACTCGCTCTCTGACGCGATTCGACCGAAAAGCATTCCCTAAGCCTACCAATTTTCGGTGGCGAACCGACGAAAACTTTCGAAAATGCCTATGTGAGCAGTTTACTTTGTATTGGCACGCTCGCGTTCAACCGTCGTCGGACTAACACTATGATCGGAAACCAACCGAACGAATAGTCCCTAATCAAGTCGCAGCCGCTACGATCCTCACAATCGACAGACGGTGCCGCAAGCGAGGGGAAAACTCATGCACGCCCGTCGAGCTGTAATCCGGCGATGCGGATTGTGTTCAGTGTCGCCTTTCGCTCCGCGAAAGAGCGCTCTTTCGCCGAGCGCAAGGC
>JAYVSE010000477.1:0-39793 GCA_043775635.1 Planctomycetaceae bacterium
AAGCCTGGACACCAGCGCGGCCAAGCGAACCATCACGTCTCCTCCTACGTTCTGACCATGAACGGAAAACCAGGGCTTAAAATCCGTTAGAGTCAGCAAACTTAAGACTTGGCTGCAGCCGTTCGTTTCGGCTTGTAAATCTCAGTAGCCGTCCCGAAGTGAACTTCGCCAGCATTCATCAACGTTTCGCTGAGCGTTGGATGCGGATGAACCGTTTCGGTAATGTCATGAACTTCACAACCCATTTCAATCGCCAGTACTGCTTCGGCGATCAACTCGCCCGCACCTGCGCCAACGATTCCGCAGCCGAGTACACGATGAGTTTGGGGATCGACCAACCATTTGGTCAACCCTTCGGTGCGCCCGAGAGCTTGCGCTCGACCACTTGCTGCCCAAGGATAAACCTCAATGTCGACTTCGCGTCCAAGACGCTTGGCCTCATCTTGAGTCAGTCCTGCCCAGGCGATTTCCGGGTCGGTGAACACGACTGCTGGGATGGCTGCCTTGTCAAAGACTGACGGCTTGCCCGCCAAAACTTCGGCTGCTACGCGGCCTTCGTGCGACGCCTTATGAGCGAGCATCGGGTCACCGGCAACATCGCCAATCGCAAGGATATGCGGGTCGGAAGTCTTCTGTTGATGATCGACAATCACAAACCCACGATCACTGACTTTGACCTGCGTATTCTCAAGCCCTAGTCCACGACTTACCGGGCGCCTGCCCACCGAAACCAACACACGATCAAATCGCTCGTGACCAAATTTGCCTGGGCCTTCAAAGGTCACTTCGATTTGGTTGTCAACTTCGGCAACCGAGCCGACTTTGGTATTCAGATATATCCGGCCTTCGAGCAACTGCTCCATCCGCTTCGCCAGCGGCTTGACTAAGTCGCGATCTGCGCCAGGTAACAAACCGTCGGTCAGCTCAACCACGGTTACCCGCGAGCCGAGTTGTGCATAGACGCTACCTAGCTCTAGTCCGATGTATCCACCGCCAATAACGAGCAGTGAACCAGGGATATCTTTCATTGCCAAAGCACCGGTGCTGTCCATGACACGGTCGGTGCCGATGTCGAATGAAGGCGGCATCGAAGGCACGCTGCCGGTCGCCAAAATGCAATGATCAAACGAGAGCACGCCATCTTCGGGAACGTTGTTATCAACAGTGCTGTCGCCAGTAGCTTCAAGCGACATCGTCGTGCTGCTGGTGAATTTTCCACGAGCACGAATCACTTTCACACCACGACGTTTGGCAAGATTCGCGAGCCCACCGGTCAAGTTTGTGATGACTTGATCCTTGCGGGCGCGGACTTTATCCACGTCGATGACCGGTTTTTCGTTATATGTGACGCCCCATTCATGCCGCAACTCATCGACTTCACCGATGACCTTAGCAACATGCAGCAACGCTTTGCTTGGAATGCAACCGCGAAGCAAACAGGTACCGCCGAGCCGTGGTTCGGCTTCGACGATGGTTACCTCCAAGCCTTCATCGGCTGCGAGAAACGCAGCCGCATAACCGCCGGGGCCACCACCAAGAACAACAACCTGGCAATGCATAAAAACGGACCCAAAAACAAAACCGTTGAAGGAAACTAGCGGCTGAGAAACTCAACAACCTTATTGACGTCCACTGGCAAGCTGATGTCGCTGGGGCCTGGCAAACCAAGAATCGTCGCCTTGAGATTTTCAGTGTCAAATGCAATCCAGTCGAGCGTATCCGGTGACGAATTCGCAATCACACCACGATAAAGATTCTTCAAATTCTCGCGGCCACGAACTTCGATCACATCGCCTGCGCGAAGCAGGTAATTGGGCTTCGAAACCTTGGCACCGTTGACGAAGAAATGGCCATGGGTGATTCCCTGGCGAGCCTGAGGACGAGTTTTGGTGAAACCGACACGGCGGACAACATTGTCCAAACGTCGCTCGCACATCAGCAACATCACTTGTCCGGTGTTGCCTGGCTTGTGAACAACTCCATCGAAATATCGGCGAAGTTGGCGTTCCCCAAGGCCGTAATAATGCTTGATCTTCTGCTTCTCAGCGAGTGCGGCCCCGTAATTACTTGGACGGCGCGAGGCGCGAGTATGCATTCCCGGAGGTGCAGGGCGGCGGTCAGCGGCTCGAACAGCGCCAGCGGTTTCGTACAACATTGCGCCCAAACGGCGGTTAACGCGGGCCTTGGGGCCAGTGTAACGTCCCATTCAAATTACCTTTGTCTTCTTAAAATTGGCCGCGCCTCCGAGGTGGCGCATGCGTCAGGGGCGATCAAAACGGACCAAAACCTGCCGCGACGTGATCCGAAAAACAGCGAAAACGCTTCGCCGCCGGTCACGCTTTATTTCGTAAGTGCGGAGAGTGTCCACACAAACCGTCGTTTTTGCAAGGCCAGCGACGAATTGTCCTGCAACGCGTCGGCACCTCGTAACCATTTCATTGCCGATCCTCCACCAACAGTCCGTCTTGGAGCTCCGCGCGTCGGCTCATCGATTTTGCCAATGAATCGCTGTGAGTAACGGCAATTAACATCGCGTCATTTTGCGTTTGCATGTCCAACAGCAGCTCCGTCATCAATTCGGCGGTCCGGCGATCCAAGTTTCCCGTCGGTTCGTCCGCCAGCAACAGCGCAGGCTTGCGAAATAGCGACCGCGCGATCGCAACTCGCTCTTTTTGGCCGCCTGACAACTCCCCAGGCAAGTGGCCAACACGGTCTTCAAGCTCGACCCGTCGCAGCAAGTCCATCGCCCGGTCTCGGTCTTCCGCCGTCGTCGTTCCCCGTGCCAACGCCGGAACCAGCACATTCTCAAGCACTGATAGTTGGGGTAACAAGTGATGGTCTTGGAAGATAAATCCGATTTGCGAATTGCGAAACGCCGCCAATTCCGATTCTGAAAGCTGAAATGGGTCGGTATCGGCAACTTTGACGGTGCCCGCATCAGGGAAATCCAAAGTTCCAAGAATGTGCAACAGAGTGCTCTTGCCGCAGCCACTTGGTCCCACAATCGCAAGCGATTCGCCCGATTGCATACGAAGTGAAACTCCGCGTAGCACCTCCAGCCTCTCGCCGCCAAGCGAATATCCCTTGGTTACGTTGTCTACAATCAAGTTCGCCATCTGATCACTCTCCTACTTCCGACAGGCATAATTCGCCGAGTGCCAAACATGCCAATCCATAAAACGTGTATTCGACATCAACGGCCTGATCAAATTCAAACCCATGAAATCCGCCTGGCAATTCACTGCTTCGGTCACGCGGCTTCGGTTCGTTCGTGTCATCCTCGCTTTCCCAATCAAACATCGCCGACTGCACTCCTAGCGGACCGAGGTCGCTGGCGTGTGTTAATTGACGTCGTTCCATTGACCGCGCGAATCGAATTAGCTTCTTAAGGTTGATACGATCGACGCAGTCCAAGTCGATCAGCGAAATCAGGCCAGTGCAACTGCTCAACAAATCTGACATGGGAATGCGATCGTTCGCAGCCATGCCACCGTCGTCCATTTGCATTTCGCCAAGGAACTCGGCGGTCTGTTTCTCGTTGTTCACAACGAGGCGGTTGAGCGACTTAAGCGCGCCGATTCCCGCCGCAGTCGGGTTTACGCCAGCACGCTTGGCAACTCGAATTTCACGAAATCCGCCATCCCACTGCCTCTGTCCTTGCAGAAACTCCGCGACTTTATCGGGCTCTGGCTCCTCACGCTCAAGCAATTCCCAGCAAAGCAAATTCAAGAACGTTTGATAGGTACTTCCAGCCACACCGTTGGGCGTTTTTGCGTAGCCACCATCGACACTTCGCAACAACAACAATGCGTTTGCCACGCGATCTCCGGACGCCCGAACTGCATCCATTAAATCGGAGCCATGTGTGAATTCAAGAATCGAGGCTGCCATGATCAGCGAAATCAGATCAACGACACCCAGCTTCGCGTCTAACTTTGTTCGCAAGAATTGTGCTGCTTGGGCAGCAATCGATTGGTCAATTCCATCCACAACTAACAAGGCGCGTAACCCAAACGATGTGTAATAGGGGTCGCTCTCGCCTTCGCGACCACCGAATCCACCATCGTCGCGTTGCTGCGCCTGAAGCCAACGCCGATGTAGCTCGCGAGTCGGTTCATCAATACGGCTTGCGCCTAGCGCCAACCGCATCGTCAGTTCCTGCTGATAACTCAACCTACGTCCACCGGCTCTTCAAATTCTGCTGTGTCGGTCACGTCAATACCTGCTGGTTTAGCACTTTTGGTACGCTCGATAACAACGATGCACATGTCGTCCTCTTGCACACCATTGCCAACGTGCTCACTGACCGCCTGTACGATTCGGTCGGCAATAACCTTTGCGCCACCACCTTCGGCGACTAAATCGCGAACACGTTCAATTGAAAATAGTTCGTCCTGGCTGTTCATCGATTCGTTAATGCCATCCGTATAAAGCACGGCGATGTCACCGCATTGCATGGCAATACTTACCGCTTCGTAGCTCATGCCGGAATCGATCGCGATCGGCAAACCGGATTCTTCTTCGCCAGGTTCTGAGATCTGTTTGGTCTCAGAAGTCCAAACGACAGGCGCCATATGACCAGCATTAACGATTTGAACTTCGTTCTGTTTGGGGTCGACGACCATTAGCAAGAAGGTCACAAAACGCTCAATCTTGAGTACACTCATGCGATCATTTAATCGCTCAACCGCCCGTGCTATGTTTGCATCCGCAGCCAAACAATATCGCGTCTCTGCTGACAGCTTGGCCATAAACATAGCAGCCGCGACACCGTGGCCGACAACGTCCGCCACCACAATCGCCCAGCGACCGCCAGGCAGCGGAATGTAGTCGAAATAATCACCGCCGATATACTGCGCCGCCTTGTAAAAGCTGTGCACAAAAAAGCCATCTAAGTCCGGTGGCTCTTGAGGCAAGAACGCAGCTTGAACCTCGATCGCCAATCTTAGATCTTGCTCGACTTCCTGTTGGTGCAACGCGCGTTCATGCAACTCGGCATTGCGAATCACGATCGCGGCTTGACCAGCAACACCGGACAACAGGTCAAGGTCTTCCTCGCGAAACTGGCCGCGTCCTTCGGTGGAATCGATTTGCAATGCTCCAAACGCAACGCCATCATTATCGATTAATGGCGCGCACATCATGCTCTTGATGCTAAAGTCAGCGATCGATTGACTCGAGTCAAAACGCTGGTCGTTGGACGCGTCCAGTGACAAGATGGCCGTGCCTGAAGACATCGTCTCGCGAATGATCGTACGACTGATGCGGACCGTTTGTGTTTCGTCGCGCGCGCGCCGCGTCTTGACCCATTGAGGAATCAGGTTTCCCGAGGCATCCCGCATGACCACAAAGCCACGATCGGCTTGCGGGAAAATTTCGAACAAACTCGTCAAAACTTTGGGAAGCACCGCATCCAACGACAGCGATTGGCTCAGGTTCGCATTGATCTTCATCAATGCTGCGAGCTTCGCCTCGGGCGTTGCGTAGATCTTCAATCCATCGGAACTGCTGCGAAACTCAACTTTTGAGATTGGCAGATTGCTGGATGGCTCGTCGTCAACCATCGTAACGCCAAAGTTCGTGCCCTCGAACGACATCGGTGAAACGCTGCCATCGAGAAATTCAGGCTTGGTGTCGCTGTGAAAAACGAGCTCCACTTCGCAAATTCGCACACGATCGCCTTCGCGAAGTGTTTGTTCGCCGTTGATCAGTTGGCCGTTAAGAAATGTGCCGTTTCGACTTCCCTGGTCTTCCAAAACGAACTCATTCGCACGGCGCGTGATTTTCGCATGAAAACGGCTAACGGCACCAACTTCGACAACAATATCGCAATCGGGGTGACGACCGATGACCGTTTCACCATTGGTAACTTCAAATCGACTCGTTCCTGTCGACTCGTCGTGCGTTGTCATGAACGCCATTCGCAATCCACCCGTCAAATCACAGTGTTCTGGGCACACAAACAGTCCGCTGGCGTTGAGACGTCAGGGAGTTCTTAACGGATCGATTGTAAGTTCCCCGCGCCACGGTCTCAATCGACCAGCCGCCAAAATTGCAGCAATAACGAGGAAAAAACCGAACTTGCAAGAGAAAATCCGCTCTCCTTCCTTGACCCCCAGGCCAACAGAACGTAGTTTCACTATTATCGCTGCCAAAGCAATGTAACCCTGCCTGATAGTGTAATTGGCAACACGACAGACTCTGACTCTGTTATTCTTGGTTCAAGTCCAAGTCGGGCAGCTTAGCGGCGAGACAGCAAGAGCCGATGCATGACCACTTCGGACGACCGGCCGCAGCATTCAGTATATGGCGCGATCTGCATGGTCGCTTCGGTGCTCTGCTTCACGATCAACGTACTGCTTTTAAAGCACTTGAGTGCTCATTCCGAAATCAGTCCATGGGTATTTTTATCATTTCGAGCAATCGTTGGAATTGCGATTATCTCCAGCATTTTTGGTCGTAGTCGAGTCGTCAATTTTCGACGCGCGGCGACGAGCCGATTGCTTGTCATTCGTGGCATGTTCGGAGTTTTAGGGACAGCAGCCTATTACTTCACGATATCACCACTGGGTCCTGGTAAAGCGACACTGATAAGCAATGCCTACGTCGTCATCGGCGCGGTTTTGGCCGTTTGGATATTGAAAGAAAGATTGACGGCGATGAAGCTGTTGGGCAATCTAGTTGCCTTCATAGGTCTGGTCATGCTGATTGGACTTTCCCCGCGAGATCTTTCTATTGTTACTGGCTACGAGTTACTGGCATTGTTTGGGGCTTTGATGGCTGCGGCGACTGTGATCGTGATTCGTCAACTTACGCGAACCGAATCCAGCGCAACCATCTATGCGTCGCAGTGTATCTTTGTCCTTCTGGCTTCGATATTTCCAGCCGTCGCCTACTGGACTGCCATGTCACCCTTGGACTTCGGGCTGCTACTGCTTGCTTCGGCGTGCGCGTCATCTGGGCAGCTAGCGATGACCGAGGGATTTCGGCATTTGACAGTCGCAGTCGGTGGTGCGTTTCAAATTTTATTACCCGTCCTAATCGCAACGGGTGGAGTGGCATTCTTTTCAGAATCGTTCACTGCAATTCAGGTCGTTGGTGCGTCGCTAATTTTAGCCGGTTGCTATGGTGCAGTTATCTCAAAATAAGGCACTTCCGCAGCAGCATTTCCCAATTCGCGTACAAAAAACCGAAAACAATTTTTCAAAAATCTTGTTGGAGAAGTTGGGCTAGTGGCACGCGATTCAATTTGTTTATCCTCCGCCGGTGCTAGTACCGAATGCTTGATTTCAACTTGGCACGATTTGATAGATGGGTTCATTTAGCAATGAGCGGGAAAATAAGTGTCCGGTACCTTTTGCGAGGAACTCGCCCTTCGGGTGCTTTGCACAAAAGGTACCGGACACTTATTTCCCGCTCGATCCTTAGGAGTGTGGCATGTTCGGGACAAAAGCAAACGAAGTGCGGCAAGTTCAACGAGCGACGGAACTTTTTGACTTCTTGCGAACTCGACTCAATACACCCATCTCCGTCAGGCTCTGGGATGGCACTGTTATTCCCCTGGGCGACAACGTTCATCCGGGACTTGAAATTTCCCTTCGTAGCCCTGGTGTGATCGGCACCCTGTTGCGTCGCCCCAAGGCGGATACCGTGCTCAGGCTGTACGCGCAAGGTGCGATCGATTTCCATGGTGCTGACCTGGTTAGTTTCATTGAGCAGGCCCGAGTGAAGGACAGTCGCAGTAAGACAAAAGGGATTCCGCTGGCCTTGGTGGCAAAAGTTGTGACAGCCTTTGTTACGGCAACGGGCGAATCGGTTAACGCCAAGCACAGTTACCAAGGTGATGAAACCGGACTGAATCGCAAGCAGGCAGAAAACGCCGATTTCATTCAGTTCCACTATGATGTCAGCAACGATTTTTATCGGCTGTTTCTCGATGAACAGATGGTCTACTCCTGCGCCTATTTTCGCACGGCAGAGGACTCGCTTGAACAAGCGCAAGTGAACAAACTTGATATGATTTGTCGCAAACTGCAGCTAAAACCAGGCGAACGGATGCTGGATATTGGATGTGGCTGGGGCGCACTGATTTGTCATGCGGCCAAGCACTACGGCGTTCGGGCTCACGGCGTCACGCTATCGAAGGAACAGCTAGCGCTGACACAACAGAAGATCATCGCCAACGGTTTACAAGGCTTCGTTACCGCAGAGCTCTGCGACTATGCGAATGTAGCTGGTCAATTCGACAAGATCAGCAGCGTTGGCATGGTCGAGCATATTGGAATCGATAATATGGAGGGATATATGCGAAAAGTTCGCTCGTTGCTTCCCGATCGAGGAATCTTCCTGAATCACGGCATCACTCGTCCTGGCAAAATGTCGGACAAGAAATTTCGCAAGCTATCAACCGAAAGGCGATTGCTTGTGCGCTACATTTTTCCGGGCGGTGAGCTCGATCACCTCGGCCATATGGTTCAGTGCATGGAATCGACTGGGTTTGATGTGCATGACGTGGAAGGGTGGCGCGACCACTACTCATTGACTTGCCGTCACTGGTCTCGTCGCCTGGAGCAAAATCGCGACGAAGCCATTCGCCTAGTTGGCCTAGAACGTTTTCGGCTTTGGACCTTGTACTTATCCGGCTGCGTCTTTGCGCTCGGCGACGGTGGAGCGAGAATTTATCAAACCGTAGCGACGAAACAGGTGGCCAAAGGCAAGACGAGCATGCCATTGACGAGAGAGCATCTGTATGCGAATCAAAACCAAATTCCGAACGCCGCTCAGCGTCGCGCGGCCTAGGCTTTGATTGATCAACGCCTGTCTCTGCGGTGATTTTAGCCGTCCACCCAGATCAAAACCAAATGGAGGCATTCCAATCGCCAAACGCGTACTGAAACTCGTGGGACCAATCATCGCGTCTTAGTGCTCGGCAGGAGAAAGTTCGCTGGGTACACATCTTCAAAAGTATCTTCGGCCCCCTGCCAGCTTGCCTAATAGGAGCCAATGATCAGGACCAGTGGCGTGGACTTAACACAGATGCGAAGCATTTTGTTAGCGGTGCGGCACAAGCCGCCCAGTGTTTCGCGTGGTTTTTCGAAACGGCACCGGACGGCTCGCGGCCTGTTGATTTAGTGAGCCGTACGCGCTAGCGTCGGGCCCTACGACAGGACGCATACCGTTGACGGCCCGTGGCTAGCGCCATCGGCTCACTAAAACGATGGAAACCCACTATAACAACAGCCTGCTAGCGCCGTTCCGTTACTTAATTCCACGCCATTCCAGGCAAGCTGGCAAAGGTTTTTGAGAATTTATGTATAACAACGAGGATGCAAACCCCGGGCAAAAAATGCAGCATCAAAATCCTGGATCGCAGAGCGATGACAGTTTCGGTTTTGTCGCGAATCGGAACCGGAGCCGTTAACCTAGTATCTGCTTGCCAAGCAGGTTTGTACAAACGTACAAATAGAGAAGAATTTCGTCGTAGGTCTGGTACGGGTAGGAACAAAAAATCAGATGAAAGTCTTCGTTTTACAAGCGATTGTTTGCGTCAATATTCTTTCGAACTTGTTGGATTTTACGTGTTGTTCATTCGCCAAGGCACAGATTCCATCACCGACTGATGCACCGCAGCCGTTGTCGCCCGACGCAAGCGCGGCCGCATTTCAATTGCCGGACGGATTTCGCATGGAAGTTGTCGCCAGTGAACCTTTGATTGCTTCGCCGTCGGCCGTCTGCTGGGATGGACGTGGACGCATGTTTGTCAGCGAACTGCATGGCTATAACCTCGAAGGGCAACTCGATATCGACGAACTGAACAAGACAGGTCAACTTGATACCCAAGTTCGGCGCGTTCAAGCAGATGAGAAATTCAAAACGGCAGCTAAGGACGGAACGTTCGGCGTCGTCAAAATGCTGCGCGATAGCGACGGCGATGGACGGATGGATCAAGCGGATGTTTGGGCGAGAGACTTGCCTCCGGTGTACGGACTCGTACCGGCGCGCGACGGAGTGATCGTGGCTTGCGCGCCGGATATTGTTTATCTCGCGGATCGGGATAACGACGGAGTCGCCGAAACTCGCGAAATATTGTTCACCGGATTTAGTACCGGTGCGCTGGAACGCGGAATCAACTCGCCGCAGTGGAGCGTCGATGGCTGGATTTATTTTGGCCGAGGCTGGGGCGGTAGCCAGATCACTGGCGTGAGCTTGAAGCACGCCGTCGCATTACCCGATTCGGATTTTCGGATTCGCGCCGACGGCAGCGCAATCGAACCGGTTACCGGCGGCACGCATACGTTTGGCTTCGCAATGACTGAAAGCGGCGATCGTTTTGTTGTGAACACAACCATTCCTGCTATTTTTGTTGCACCGTTACCATGGCGATATCTGGTACGGAATCCCGACACGGCGGTGTCCAATATCGAAGCGGCCACGGGTGATCGGCGTGCATGGTCGCTCGCGCCGCCACATCCTTGGCGGCAGCGTCGCGCGGATGACCCGGAGTATTACAAGTTTTACAACTCGCGATACGGAGCGGCGGAGAGCGAAGCGGACGGTTGGTTTACCGCTGCTTGCGGTCCACTGGTTTATCAAGACGATGTGCTGCCGACGCTTCGCGGTACGTACATGGTTTGCGAACCATCGGGGAATTTGATTCATCGTGCGATCATTCAGGCGAACGGCTCTGCGTTGGAAGTCCATCGAGTGCCAGGTGAAGAGAAGACCGAATTTGCTGCATCACTGGATTCATGGAGCCACCCCATTAATCTAACTCACGCGCCGGACGGCACGTTGGCAATCGTCGATTACTATCGCGAGATCATCGAAGATTACTCGGCCATCCCGCGTCACTTGCAGCAGCAATACGGAGTCTACGTTGGTAACGATCGCGGTCGCATCCTTCGATTGACGCATCGCGACGTACCACAGGATTCTATCTCAACGGATATGAACAAGCTTGACATTCAGTCATTAGCTCGCGAAATGGCTAGTCCGCTGCTGTGGCGTCGACTGACTGCAATGCGATTGTTGGTCGAGCGGAATGATCGATCGGTGGGAGCAACATTGCGTGAAGTGCTTGATGACGACAACGCGAATGCCTCCGCGATCATCACTGCGATGCGCACACTCGATGAACTTGGCGTTCTTAAACCGAGTGACGTGGTGCCGCAATTGAGCCACGCCGACGAGGCGGTTCGCATTCCTGCATTGCAGTTATCGGATCGTTGGCTCGGCAACGATGAGAGCGTATTCAATGCGGTCCTGGTAGCCGCCGACAAGGAACAAAGTCCACGTGTACTGTTGCAGTTCGCGATGAGTTTGGGCGAGTCGCGTGACTCGCGTGCGTTTTCGATGCTGGTCCGTTTCGCTCGCGAATATTTGAAAATTCGTTGGATGAATGAGGCGCTGATGTCGTCACTGCATGGTCGCGCGGGTGAGATGTTTGCGGCGTCGCTGAGCGATCCCGATAATACATCATTACTTCGACAACTCGCCGAAGCCATTGCTGCGAGAGGGGACGAATCCGAGCGAGCAATGGCGCTGGGGCTTGTCGCAACGGCGTCCGAGGACATGCGCGCGGAGCTGATGATGACATTGTCCAGAGTCCATGAACAACCGTCCGAAGAAGAGCTGGAAGATGACCAGCGAATGGTGCCTTCAACGACGATGCCAGCGATGGAGATCAGTGACGAAACGTTTCGGCAATATGTCGCCGCGCTAAATGGACAACGCGATTTGGAACGTGGATACGCCGTTTTTACAACGTTGTGCAGCTCCTGCCACCAGATCGGCGTGGAGGGTCATGCGGTCGGTCCCGATCTGCTGGGCGAATTGGCAGTCGCCGAAGAAACACTCGTCCGCCAGCTTCTGCTCCCTAGTGAACGCATTCGACCCGGTTTTGAGACGATCTTACTTCAACTGAGCGGTGAGAGATTCGTGACTGGCATATTGAAGGACGACGGAGCAACGAGCGTAACATTACTTGCCCCAGGTGGCGTCACCAATGTTTATCTACGCAAAGACGTCATCGCCATGCATCGCCGCAATTTATCGCTGATGCCATCCTTTGCCGCTGCCATCAATCCCAGCGACACGGCCAGCCTGCTCGGCTGGCTCCGAAGTCGGCTTGGCGAGGATCGAGGATCGAAAGAATGATGTCAATCGATGCAATTCCGATCGATCTTCGACAGCCAAGAGCTCACTAGCTACTAAGCAACGTTCGATCAAACGGCGATGCAGAAGACTTGGCAATTGTGCTGGTGTCCGTTTTCGCGGCAACGGAACTTGAATGGCCGGAACTTGAATGACCTGTGCCCAGGAAGCTTCCCGGGGCTCTGTTTTCCGGTGAATCCTCAACCGTTTCATGCGTTCGTTCGTGTCGTCCCCACCATCCATCGGCCTCGTCGATTGACCAGTCATGTGCCGTGTCGGCTTTGGAGATCATCAATGCTAAATCGCGAGCGGTCTGCGGACGTTTAGCGCTGTTCTTTTCAAGGCATGCCATGATCGCGTCTTCCAACGCCATTGAGACCGGTCGACCCAGTATTTTCGTTGGTGTCTCTGGTGCTTGCGCAACGTGTTGCCGACAAAGCTCCACAAGTGACTGAGCCGAGAACACCGCTTGTCCGGTCAACAAAAAGTAACCGACGGCACCAACCGCATAGATATCGCTTCGAGAGTCGACAGAAATTGGAAATTGGATGGCCTCAGGCGACATGTACAGCGGAGTTCCCGTCAGGCCTTTCTCCGAACCAGTGGCTTGCTTCTGGTCATCGAGCGCCTTCACTAAGCCGAAATCGAGGACTTTGACTAAGTCAGGTTCACTGCCGCGCCGGTTTAGCATGACGTTGGCGGGCTTGATGTCTCGATGGACGAGCCCCCGTGAATGCGCCTCATAAAGCGACCCGCAAATCTGGGTTAGGATCTTGATCACGCGGCCTTCGGACTGAGCGCCATATCGGTCGACGAGCTGTTGAAGATCGATACCATCGAGATACTCCATCGCGTAGTAAAAAACGCCCTCTGGTGTTCGACCATAGTCATAGATCGCGATGGTATTGGGGTGATTGAGTTGGCAAGTGATCTGAACTTCACGCTCAAATCGCTGGATTGACGCATCGTTGACCAGATCAACATTTAGCATCTTGATGGCGGTTGGTCGGCGTAACATCGCATGATGGCCTTTGTAGACGACGCCCATAGCACCCGCACCTAATTTTCGATCAAGTACATATTGCCCCAACTGTTTGGACTCGATGGCAGCTTTTTGAGCCTCGCGTCGCATTTTGGACAAGATCAGCGTAAAAATGAAAATCGCTACGGAGCTAATTCCCAACAGGATATAGATACCTGTGAACATCCACTGAACGATCGTTAATGGCCTGAACGCTTCGGCATAATCAACTTCTGTTGCAACTCCTATTTCATACTCCGGAAGCCACGTCCAAGCGCCGACAACTGGGACACCGCGGTAGTCAAGGTATCCCTCAACTGTCCCGAATCGGCGCGCAGACAAACATGGTCGGAACGCCTGAACGCAGTCGTCCAAATTCGTCTTTCAACAACGAGACACTGGGGAAGGGAGTGCTTACGGTCGTCACGCCATCCAACGCCCGTGTCAAGAAACTTTCGTACTCGGCAACCGTTAACCCTAGCGTTTCCGAACTTGACGCGGCGAGAATTTTCATCTGGCGATCAGCAACGAAGAAATTATCAAAGCCATGGGAAACCATGCCAGGACTTAGGTCCTTCGAAAGCTGGTTCAATAAAACCGATGATTGGGTGTTGGCCTTGTCGCTTTCGATCCCTTCCGAATCGATAACCAGTTTTTCGACCGCTTCGCGTATCTGCCGATTGTTCGCTTGAGTTTCCGCACCGGCGGACTGAACCTGCATCCAGGTCACAAGCATCGACGTTTCCACGTTCAACAGAGTCTGCAACTCTGAGCGAAAGCTTGCCTTCATCGTCATTCGGATCGAGCGACTGACCGTGTAACCCAAAGTCGACAAAACGATCACTGCGATAATCGGCCAGATCCAGATTTCACGCTTAAGCACCGTACCGGTGCGCATGATGGTGCGTCCCGCCGACGTATGAGCGAACGTCATATGAGCTATCGGCGACGCGCTGTGTTGCCGAGTTCTTAAGTACGAAAGAGGGTTGAATGACATCATTCTTCCAAATTAGTCCGTTGATCGCGTCCGTCTGCGCGAAATATGGCTGTTCAAGGCAATTCCGAAGGATTTTAGGCCAGATGTACGGGTTTGTAACGCGTCCTGCTGCCGAGCTTTACAACTCTGGGATTTACTGCGACAATAACAAGCGTAAAATGTTAATCTCGAACCTTTCCACGTGCCAACGCGGAAAGGTTTTTGTTTTCTCTTGTTCGAACCTGCCACAATCAGTTTAGGAGCGGTGTCATGCACAGTTCAGTGCCGATGACGCGAGAAGGATACAACAAAATCAAGGCAGAAATGCAGCGATTGGAAAATGTCGAGCTCCCCCATGTCTCGGAAAAGATCGCTGAGGCGCGTGCCGAAGGAGATCTGAAGGAAAACGCTGAATATCACGCCCAACGTGAGAATCAGGGCATGTTGATGGCCAAAATCAACGAGTTAAAGACAAAGCTCGCCAGCGCAACCATCATTGATCCGTCGACACTGCCCAAAGATGAAGTTGTCTTTGGCTGTACGGTCACGGTTGAAGATATGGCGTACGGTGACGAGGAGTCGTTTACTCTCGTCGGTGCGGGCGAAGATGACTACAACACCGGTCGCATCCTTGTCACCAGCCCCGTGGGTCAAGGACTGATCGGCAAAAAGATCGGCCAGATCGCTGAAATCCAAGCACCGGCTGGTATGGTGAAATTCAAGATTCTGAAGATTTCGTTCGAGTAAAACGGTTCCGACAAAGTTCAATGTTCATGCTTGATTCCCAACATAAGTCAGCGCTGGCGGCGGAATCATCAGCGGAATCAAAAATGGACTTGCCAATCGAACCGCATCCGGCAGTGGTCAAACCTGAATCAGCAGGTTGTTTTCCAGCCGTGCTGGCAGCGACCGTATTGATGGGCATCGTTTTGTTCTTGACGTTCGGGTTCGCTGGTTACCTGATCTTCCAGAAACGTGGTGACCTAGCCGTCCGAACGCTACGAGGTTCAATCATCCCAGAACTTGCGCAATCGCGGCTTGACCCAGAAACTAAGCAGGCCGTGATTGAACAATTGGAAATGGTCGCCAAAGATATCGACGCTAAGAGGCTTGAAAATTGGCAAGCTGGCGGGGTTATGAATCGCCTTGTGCGTTCGCCTCTACTGCGGTGGGGCGACCTTGTTGCTGTCGATGCTTGGGCAGAAATGAATTTACCGCAGGCAGATTACGACGAGTTTCATAGGCAGGTCAGTAGGTTCTTTCGCGCTGCCGAATTAGACCGCGCGATTGCGAGTGACCTGCAAGATCTGCTTGCGACCGTGACCATCAGTGATCCCACGACAGCGCTGGGGCGATTGAAATCGGAACTGGTTGAAGCTGACGTTCGCGAGGTTGCTGTGCGGGCAAAAATAGTCGCCATCCGGGCCGAGATTCCTGATCAACGATTTGAAAAGATTTCGCTTCCCAAGGTTGTCGAGCGTTTGATTGAAACTGGGATGAGCGACGGTGCGACTTGACATCGTATCACCGTTTGCAAACTGAAATTCATTGGATTAAGGATCGAGCGGGAAATAAGTGTCCGGTACCTTTTGTGCAAAGCACCCGAAGGGCGAGTTCCTCGCAAAAGGTACCGGACACTTATTTCACGCTCATTGCTAAGCAGGGGTTGATTCTTGGCGGATAAACGTGTCATCGTCATTGGGGCAGGGCCAGGAGGTTTGGCCGCAGCCATCCAGCTTGCTTATGCCGGCGTTCGCGTGACTCTGTTAGAAAGTCGAGTTGTCGTCGGCGGTCGCACGTCGGCGATTGAACGCGATGGCTTTCGGTTCGATTGCGGCCCCACGTTTTTTCTTTATCCGCGAGTGCTCAAGGAAATATTTCGCTCAGTGGGCCGTGAGCTGAATGTAGCAGTGCCGATGAAGCGGCTCGATCCCCAATATCGACTGACGTTTGGAACCGGTGGGCAACTTGATTGCACACCCAATATGGACGAGATGGACCGTCAGATCGGCGTCTTATCACCGAGCGATGTAGGCAAGCTCCGCCGTTACATGGACGACAACCGGGTCAAACTGCATCAATTCCGTCCGATCTTGGAACGTCCATTTGAATCTCTTTTTGACTTCATCCGTCCTTCGTTGTTGGGTGCAGCCAGGCACCTTCATCCGATGCGTTCGCTGGGCGACGAATTGATGAGATACTTCGATGACCCGCGACTCGTGATTGCGTTCGCATTTCAAAGCAAGTATTTGGGAATGTCACCATTTCAGTGCCCCAGCTTGTTCAGCATTTTGTCGTTTCTGGAATATGAATACGGTGTGCATCATCCGATCGGCGGATGCAGTCGAGTGAGTGAACGGATGGCTGAATTGGCAACCGAACTTGGTGTTGATATCAGGCTTAACGAACCCGTTACCGGGTTAGAGTTCAAAGGCCGCCGAGTCATCGGAGTGCGGACGGAACAAGGCAGTTACCCCTGCCATGCAATGGTCGTCAACGCCGATTTCGCCGAAGCGATGAAACGCTTGGTTCCGGATCGACTTCGCAAGCGATGGAGTGACCGAAAACTTGAAAACAAGCGATTTTCGTGCAGCACTTACATGTTGTATTTGGGTATCGAAGGGCTCTACCAAGAACTGCCCCATCACAACATTCACATCTCCAGCGACTATGCTAAAAATTTGATCGAGATCGAGCAAACGCATGTGCTAAGCAACGACCCGTCGTTTTATGTGCAGAATGCCGGTGTGACCGACGACACACTTGCCCCGCCAGGGCACAGCACGCTTTATGTACTTGTTCCTGTGAGCCATCAACACAAAAATATTGATTGGAAAAACGAAGCAGACCCGTTCCGTGAACGCGTGCTCGACAAGCTTGCGGCAATCGGGTTGTGGGACATCCGAGGCAGGATTCGATTTGAGCATCGCATTACACCTGATGATTGGCAAAACGACCATCGGATCTATCGGGGAGCGACTTTTAATCTGGCGCACAACTTGGGTCAGATGCTACACAACCGTCCACGAAACCGCTTCGAGGAGTTGGACGGCGTCTATTTAGTCGGCGGCGGAACGCACCCCGGCAGCGGTTTGCCAGTGATCTATGAGTCTAGCCGCATCACCAGCCGGTTGTTGCTGGGAGACATGGGGGTCAATTGCCAATTCATTGATGATGCCGCAACACCGCTGGCAAAAAAGTGCTGACTCTAACGGATTTTAAGTCCTTGCTTGGCGGCGCTGGTGTCCAGGCTTCAGCCGCTTTTTGAACCCCAAAATAGAGTCGCCTAAAGGCTATACACCAGCGCTTCTGGGAAGCTTTTGTCACTCACTTGATCGGTTAAGGCGACTCCCAAAAGGATGACAATTTGGAATCTCGCTGCGACAACGGTTTTTTCGCGGAAAATAAGGGCTTAAAATCCGTTAGAGTGCCCAAATTTTTAATTTTTAACACCCCAGGGTTGCCTTCAGGGTTTGAATACACGACGCTCATTTCAGCGGCGTGTTGCCGGTCACACTCGCGATTCAACCTGGCCTTTTCACCACTGCGGGGACCGTTTTGCAAATCGGAAGCAGCGGTTGGAACACATCCGACATTTTCGCCAATGAAACGATTACGATGTCAAGAAAAAAAAACAGTATCAACCTTCCACCGCCTGCTCAGATGAAGTCGTCCCGTTTTCGAAGGCTGGTGATTTTGTTGTTGGTTAGCCTCACTGTTTGCCTTGTTGGGATCGGCTCGTATGTGGCATACTTTAGTTCAGTGCTTGATGAAGCCAAACGTGAGTCGAAGCTTGCAGAGCAGAATCGAGACTGGGATAAAGCCCTGCTATGGGCGAGGAAGTGGACCGAGCTAAACCCGGTGAACACTGATGCTTGGTTGCAGCGCGCGACGGCGGCAAAACAATTGTCGAAGTGGGACGAGTTGGTTAGTTGCTTGGAGCAAATCCCTGCCGATCATGAAAACTTTTTCGAAGCGAATGCGTTAGCGGCCGATACGCTTATCAGCGAGCTCTATAACGTCGAAGACGCGGAACGAATACTGACGAAACTGCATGAGCTTTTCCCGAATCGACCTTACGTCGTTCAGCGCTTGACATTCCTCTATAGCATGACGCAGCAGAGAACCAAACTTTCTAAGCTGTTACTAGAGGCAATTGAACATCAGGTAGAACCGCGTGAGGCGTATTTTTACTTGTTTACACTTCATGATCTCCTCTTTACCAATGGTCTCTTAAAAACGACCATGTGGAAGCAAACGACGCCTGAGTTTGAGCCGCTTGTGGTGAGTAACGCAATCTATCTTGCCCGAGCTAACCCCACCGAAGCATCGAATCTTTTCGGCGATGATCAAGCGGTGCCGGGTGATGTAAGCCAACTGAAAAAATTGCTTGAAAATCGCTATCCGCACAATGAGGAGTTGATCTGTTATTTGATCGAACTAGGGATTGATAACGGAAACGCGGAAGAAGTGAAGAAACTGACAAATCAGTTCCGTTCTGAGCATCATCAGACGTCACGTTATTGTCGATATCAGGGGTGGCTGGCAGATAACGAAGGAGACTTAAGCAAGTCAATGGATTTTTATCAAAGCGCACTAAAAATCGATCCGCTGGACTGGTCGACTCATTTGGAGATTGGAAACGTCTACCGCGCCGCTGGCCAGCTTTCCCAAGCAGAGAAAGAGCTGGAAATTGCCATCCGTGGTAAAGAGTTGGCACGCAACATGATGAAACTGCCCTCCAATTACGAAGCGAGTGAGGAGCAAATGTTTGCATTGCTTACATACATCCAAGACTGCGGAGCAAAGGACATGGCTAACGCCTATCGGAAAAGACTAAAAGTGCTGGGTATGAACCCACCCAAAGCCACGGTAACAGCCAAGTAAACGCAAGCTCAAGTAGGGTGCAGAGTTCTGTGAAAAAAATCTTTCGTTGAAGACCGTGGCAATCGCCCGAAGCAATTGTTATCATCAAGTTCTACGTCCTAGCGTCTTAACCCCTTTCGCATTTTGAGTTATCAAATGAAATTGCACCGCTTCTCACTCTTGTTGCTGACCGCCGTTCTTGGTTGCAATGATGGGATCTCCACCGTACCCGTTTCTGGAAAGATTACTAAAGACGGTGCGCCAGTTCCGGCAATAGGAGTGACGCTTGTAGGTGTCGAAGGAACTGAGGCGATGGGTCTACGTGGTATGACAAACGCTGAAGGCGGTTTCACCATTGTTGCAGCCGGTGGAGTGGAGGGTGCTCCCAAAGGTAAATACAAGGTGCTGCTGATCCCTCCGGCAAGTCAGGTTGATTATTCGAAAATTGGCAAAGAGGGACCGCCAGCCGGTGAAAAATACCCTGAAAAGTATACCAAGATCGAAAAAGTGACCGATATCGTCGAAGTGGGTGCTGGTCCTAACGTGATTAATATCGACATCAGCAAATAGTTAGTCGCGGCGATTCATCTTCTAGTGCGACTGTACTAAGTCCAATCAAGGCTGGCGTGGGCTTGATCCATCTGAGTAAACCGTAGGCCCTAGCCGCGGGCCTTACAAGGCGCTAGCCGCGGGCCTTACTAGTGCCCTGAGAACGAATTGACTTTGCTCCAAGAAGCGTTTTTGCCCATTCCTTCTATTCGGCCAGAACACGGCCTGAGTATGTCCAATTATATGGCTGTGCAAAATGGTTATTATAGTACTCAATAAACGAATCAATTCGTTCGGCGAGATGATCGATCGAGGTAAAACTCATTGCTCCCGTTACCTTCCGTTGTAGCGTCGAAAACCACATCTCGATTTGATTGAGCCATGAACAGTGGCGTGGTGTGAAGATGAAACAAATTCGGTGCTCTGGGTCGGTTAAAAACTTGGCACGCGATTGGACGGATTGCAAGATTCCATGCACGCCCTTCTTCCCGAGGTCATCGCTGTAGCCGATGCTGTCAGCCACATAGCGGACGAACGACTCGCTCGTATGAGTATTGACGTTATCCATCACCAAGCGAAACCCTGCGTTGGGATCTTGGCCGATTACATTATCGAGATTTTCCAGCGTATCTTCTTCGTTGCGAGTTTCGCGAATCAGTGGACACCAGATCTTGCCGGTCGCGACGTGGAAGTTACCAAACAGTCCCGTCGTACCATGACGACAATATTCATACTCTCGTTTAGTCGCAAAACCTGGTGCGACCCATTTGTCTGGGGCAATTCGCTCTAATGCCTGAATTCCAGTCATTTCATCCATACTGATCGTATGAACGCCTTCCTCCTCGTACAACCGGATCGCTTCATGATAAGCTTGGCAAACTAAGCTGACTCGTGCGTCGAAGTTCGGATCTTTGACTTTGTCCTTGGAGAACATCCAATAATCTATTCGGTGCGGTCGAATTTTTAGACGTGCTAATAAACTGCTGACCCAGCGGGAGCTGATGAAGGGGATGGCGTTGGTGACGACCATTTCCTGGGCTAGTTCCTGGGCAGTCCATCGAGCGATAGGACGTCCGGAATCCTGTGGATTCTCACAAGCCTTGGCGACCAATAACGCTTGCTGCTCGGAAGTGATTGTGGGTCGTCGACCACTGCGCTGGGCATCGGAGAGCGTTTGCTCGACAGCCTTTCGCAGGTCGATCGGTGCCTGACCGCACTCAATGGCGATGAGTTTGTTCTGCTGCACTTGCCATCGACGCCGCCACTTGCCAACCTGATCGTGTCCCAAGCCGACGATGGCTTCGATTTGCTCGTTATTGAGTCCATCAAACGCCAGCAAGATGATGTTGGAAAGTTGGGCTAAAGCGACCGACACGGAACGAGAAGCGGTAAACTCACGAAGAATGGCCTGTTGTTTCTCGGTAAAAATGATCTTAGTTGCCTTCCCTGGCATACAACTCTCCGACTGAAGATAGTGAAAGCCGGTATTCTGGGGAATTGTCGCTTTTCATGCAAACCCAATTCGTTCTCAGAGCACTAGGCGCTATCGGACGCGATACCTGCGGCAGCGCTATCCTGTTAGAACTTTGCTATTGATATTGGATTTAAAAGCTAAATTTTGAATCAATATTGTTCCGACCACCTGCTACGACGGGGTTTATTCCCGTCGGGCAATAATCTGGAGCTGCGGAGTGTCTGCTGTGTCGCCATTCGCTCCGCGAAAGAACGCTCTTTCGCGGAGCGAATGGCGACACTAACCGTGGCCGAGGTCATTGCTTCTTCGCGATCTGGTTTTGACCTTGGCCCAACGGGGACAGGCCAGGCTTGTCCCCATCGGGCCACGATCACAATCGGTTATCGCGAACCATTGGCGATTACTTTTTTTCAAGCTGATTAAGCAACTTCTTGTGTGATTCGGCTTCCTTCGCCAACCCTTTGGCTTGCAGTGCTTCTGAAAGCCAGCCGTGAAATCTGCGATCGTAGGGAAAAAGAATTGTGGCACGTCGTGCCAGCGTAATGCCGTCATCCCTTCGGTTGATGTTGCCAAGGGCATGCACTGCTCGTCCGAACCCTTCCTTGTTTCGCGGGTTGATAGAAATAAGCCGTGTTGCATAGTCAACAGCCAACATAAACTCGCCTTCATCATCGGCAATGGCTGCCAATTCTAACAATGCGGCCTCGTGTGTTGGGTCGACTTTTAGCGTTGCCTGGAAAGCAGCGACGGCTTCTGGCAGACGGTCAATCATCCTACATGCGATGCCCAGATGGTACAGTAATTCTGAATCAGTTGAAAACTCCGATTTTAACTGGTTTAAAGCTTGATAGGCTCGCAGAGCAACATAGGTATCGTTCGACCGCAATGCCGCTCTGGCCATGAGGATTGCCTTGGCGCGTCCCACTTCCAAATCGGAATCACGATAGTCTTCTGCGTCAAATAATACTAACTTCGCCGCGGTTATGTCCTCCTTCTCCTGAGCTTGCGATAGCGCTGGCAGCTTTAGGATTCGATGGTCAGTCAATGTCGTGTGTGCAACGTCGTCGGTAGGAAGCTTAGGCATGTGGCATTCAAAGCATGAATCTGCCGCGTTAGCCTGTCGTCGCTCTTGTTCTGGCATGGAACATTGACTGGCACCGCTATCGTGACAAGCGACGCATCGTTCACGATAAAATTGAATCTTCTCAGCCCGCGATGGAACGCTGTGAGGATCATGGCAAGAGACGCAGTTCAGCTCGCCTTGGCTCTGGAGGTAACATTGACTGACCATCATTTGATTGACTTGATCGACCGCGGCCGTGTGGTTGTCTTTGATTCGTGGTCCCGGCGAAAAGGCAATCCATGTGTCGGAAAAGTGTTCGCCTGGCGTAAAATCAAATTCGGTGCGCCCCGTGCGAAGCAATCTTTCGCCACCAACGAGATGGCATTGATTGCAAACACTTGCTTGAGCGCTGGGGCTTAGGTCTTTCCAAGACAGGATTGGATCTTTGCTTAAGTTGCTCTTTTGACCATGTTGCCACGCAACATGCCCTGCGGCCGAACCATGACATCGTTCACAACTGATCGCGGCTTCCTTAACGATGGGCTGTGTAAACCGACCTTTTTCATTCGCAACACGATTGACCATACCTGCATGGCAGTTGATACACCGGTCTTCGATTTTTCGTTCGAAATGCAGATTTTTCTTCTGATAACCGGGAGAAAAATCCCATTTTTGCGGCGCGGAATACCAGCCGATTGGCGACTGAAAAGCCATTCCGTCTGCTGCAACAACATAAGCGCGTCCCCGTTTCCCAGAGCCTATGTAGTATCCAATAGGATGCTGAACCTGGTAGATAGTCGAATCGCCCTGAGACATCGATTCGGAATGAATCATCGTTCCGGTCGAATCAATCGATACTTGGAAACGAAGTAGCTTGTCATCAATTTCCTGTTGAAAACCAGAGTTCTTATCAAGGCGAATCACTGGGTCGTTCAACGCAATGGTATTAAACGACTTGCTCATGGGATGATTGGCGTAACTATCGCACAATTGAGCGTGGCACTCGCGGCAAGATTCGCTCCCGGCAAATCCATGCTTATTCGCTGATCGATCCATT
Organism: Planctomycetaceae bacterium; assembly: GCA_043775635.1. Taxonomy (GTDB): domain Bacteria; phylum Planctomycetota; class Planctomycetia; order Pirellulales; family Pirellulaceae; genus UBA6163. The sequence goes on from JAYVSE010000477.1 coordinate 23,160, forward strand.
TGATCCTGAGCGCAAGTCTCGCAGCTAGCGACGGCCGCGCAGAGAACAAGAATTGCCCTGCAACTGTTCTGGCGAATCACATTAATCATCCAGAACATTCAAGACTCTCCTTCATCTAAAAAAACTTCTTGATCAATTTCGGATATCTCGTGTACTGTTACCTTTCCACTGGGCCATTGTACCTTGATTGTACAAGGTCCATCGATTTGTCCCAGACCAAAGAACATTCGGGCCTGATGGGTTGAACAGTAACTACCCCCAGCCTGCAACTGTTTTACCCATCGCTCCTGTTGGCAAACCAGTTCAACAATTGCTCCAATCCCATGGCGATTGCTTTCTCGCCCCCGCAGTTCGACGTTCAACCAATGACCTCGCGGAGATTCATTGCTCAGTAACGCTAACTGGTCGAGTTGATGAATGACGAGGATATCCTGGCTACCGCTATTATCAAAATCACCTACGGCTACTCCACGCCCTAAAAATCGTTGTTGAAAATAGTCTCCACCCGATTTAGATACTTCTTCCCAGCGTTTGTCGCAGTAGGTAAACAATTGCGGAGTCATCTTAATCGCCTGTCCACCTACGGTTTTGTTAACGTGACCGTTTGCAATGAAAATGTCCATCTTAGCGTCAGCGTTAAAGTCGCTCATAACGGTGCCAAAACCCAAGAATGGGAGAGTTGGAATGTGAAGACCAACTCGACGCGTCACATCGCGAAAACCATTTCCAAGATTGCTGTAAAGCGTATTGGAATCATCGGAAAAATGCGTCAGATAAAGATCGGGATAACCATTATTGTCGTAGTCATCACAAGCGATTCCCATGCTCGCTTGAAAAGTGCCGACTTCGCTAGCTGCGCAGCCTTGCACCACAGCGCACTCTTGAAATTGATGATTCTTCTGCCGCACAAACAAATGATTGGCCGTAACATCATTGGCAACATATAAATCGATTTGCCCATTACGATCAAAATCAGCCCCCACAACTCCTAAACTTTTTCCGTCGGGAGCATCGAGTCCCCAGGATGTTGTCGAATTCTTGAACTGTCCATTTCCTAGATTTTCATAAAATACATTCGGCGCAGCGCTCAGCTCATTCGGTTGACAGATGGCTGGCTTTCCGGATCGGTCAAAGCACTGCAATGGTTGCCGAATGTTGTATTCAAGATAATTGCAAACGTATAGATCCATGTCTCCGTCGTGATCAAGGTCAATCCAACAGGCACTTGTACTCCAACCAGGCGAGCCAACACCTGCCTCCTCGGTGACATCCGCGAATGTTCCATCACCTTGGTTGTGCCACAGTACATTTGCGCCGACATTCGAAACGTATGCATCATCCCAGCCATCGTTGTCGAAATCACCTATAGCAACACCCTGTCCATGCAACCGATCTATAATCCCTGTCAATGGTGTCACATCTTTAAATTGAAAACCACGTTCACTGCGAAACAATCGATCGCCAACTGGATGCGGAGTCTTATGGTCAGGAATGCCGCCTTGAACTAGATACAAATCCTGTTGCCCATCGAGATCAAAGTCGAGCCACCCGGCACCGCCTCCAGTCGCTTCGGTCATCAACGCTTTACCACGGTCGCCATTGTCATACGTGAACTCCAATCCATGTTCAACACTAACATTGCGAAACTTTATGTTCGATGGAACATCGGGAGGTACAACTTCAGCAATAGGCGGCACTACATCCTGCGCCTGTGGATTTGCGTCTTCCGTTGTTAATTGGGTAGTTTCAACAGAGTTTTTTGTGTGGACAGTCTGCTTTTGACTGCATCCGACAGCAATCAGTGAGAAGAGCGCAGCACATACATGGAGTGACATACGAATGAGCTAGCAGTAAAGATTAGCATGATGCGGCAAATAAGTGTCCCACGTTTGGACCGGAATACCATTCTTGACAGCTTTTACTCGTTTCGCGAGCGGTAGGGCGCTAGCCGCCGATTTCGCAGTGATTTACTTGCGTTTAATAACCAGTACTCGTTAGCATCCGGCTCCACGGCAAGTGCAAACTGTTGACGTCCCATAGCTAGCGCAATCGGCTCACTAAAACGAAGGAATCCACTAAATCGATAGCCGGCAATCGCATTGCCGCTTACTAAAGTGCCGCTGTCCGATGAAGAACTGTTCTTTAATAAAAAATCACGAGGAACGAATTCCCCGTGATCGCGTTCTTCCGATTGTCATGCCAGGCCAGAGCGGCAGTCCGATTTCATTCCAGATCGGCAAACAGCCTACGGCAGCACGAACTCCGGCTCCTCACCACCGGAAACTGTGGACGTGGCTTTTTGAATCAAATAGTCAATTCTATCTGTGACGAACTTAACCGACCCATCGCCCATGACAGCTTGCGCACCACCCGTATGAGTGCTGCTCCAAGTTGTACACCGCGTATCATCTTGACCGAAGCCGCCCGGAATATCATCAGCACCTGTGTTCATTACTTTGCTCATGGTTTCGACGGAGCTGAAGGGGCTATACCACAGGCCTGTTTTGTTTCGCTCTGAAGCAAATTTCCGAGATCCATTCCAAGCATGGTTTTCGAAGGCGAGTACAGTATTGCTCGTCCCATCGACAAAGCTTTTAAATGATGCACCAGAATTCTGCCACCAGAATGGCCCCTTCCTTTTCTGCAGATCCTGATCGCCTTCGTCATAGAATAACCAAGGATGCACCCAATTCGCACCCCCAGGCAACGCTAAATCTGGACAATCTTTCCAACCAGACCAAACCCATCCCATGTTGCCCACGTAATCGGTACGAGCGCCCTTCACGTCACGACCGTTACCGTGCCAACCAAGGAAACCATCATATATCACAGCACCGGTGAACAAGGGCGCCTGCGGGTTACTCGGGCACATCATGGTATTAACTGGAGTTGCGCGAACAATACGCATCGCATCACTGTCTAGACCGGCGTGCCAAACGCCTGCACGGCGGGTGTCAACGAAATCGCATTGTTCGTACAAAGCCTGCTGTTCCATGAATGGCAGGCAACTAGTCAGCCATGAGACAGAAGTTCCCTGGCGAGCTGGGACACGTCCAAAATCGGTGTCGCGGGCGTTCTCGTGTCGTGCATCGCGGTTGAGCGGCATCGCGTTGAAGGCGGCGTGATAGTTATGCACCGCCAATCCAATTTGCTTCAGGTTGTTCCCACACTGCATCCGCCGGGCCGCTTCCCGCGCCGCTTGGACCGCCGGCAACAACAGGCCGACCATAACCCCAATAATCGCAATCACCACCAGCAATTCCACCAAGGTAAAGCCGGTCTTTCTAACCCTGCCAATGATCATGACACACCCCAACTAGTAATGAGAAAGAAACATTTGCGGACAAAAGATGCCCATAATCCGATCCTAAGGGTAGCGAGCCGCCGTGTCAACAGGATATTCTTGAATTATTTTTTAATTGCGTCGAACAATTGGTTTGTAGGCTCAGTTGCGGGCGCAAGATTTTTAGCGTTAAATTACAATACGATCAGATTCGGTTGGGGCAGCTAAGGGAATTTTGAGGTGGAATGCCATGGATTCGACTCGTTGAACGGTGTCATTTGATCAGATTCGCGAATTTTGATGTCGAAAGATTTTTGGACGGCTTGGTAAACTGGCCGTAGCCCGATTGCGACAATTCACAGGCGATAGAAATTGTGCTTTACTCTCGCTTGAAATGAAAAACGAACCCTTGTGGCTTGCCTTGGGAAAAGACCGATATACCAGTTGCCATCAGTTCTAGTCTGCTGTCGATTGATAGCCACTGCCGTTAACAACTAATGCCCGACTTGCGGATCTCTTTCGAGATCGTGTCGAGCGTCCATGGGAACGACTTTGTTATGTTCGGTAATTGCTAATCTGCTAAGTCGGATCGTCACTCATGAGCCAATTGAAAAAAAGAAGCGTCTTATCTTGGCACCGGAAAGTCCTGTTTAGTGCGACCACCCTGATCAGTGGTTTTTTTGTCTTCGAGGTAGCTCTCGCACTTTTTGGTATTCCAGATTTGCAATCCGCAATTGACTTGGAGACGAGTTTTTCTGATGGTGCAACGCTGTTCGTTCAAGAAGGCGAAGAGTATCGGACTCGCGCAGAAAAGACTACCTATTTCAATGTTCAGTCGTTTCCAGTCCGCAAAACGCCAGGTACATATCGAATTTTCTGTTTGGGTGGGTCAACAACCTATGGCCATCCCTATGCAGATGCAAAGTCGTATGTTGGCATGTTAAGGGAATTATTTCGAACCAATGCCCCCGACGTTCGTTGGGAGGTGATTAACTGCGGCGGCATTTCCTATGCGAGTTATCGCCTAGCCGACATGATGACGGAACTTGCTACGTATCAACCCGATTTGATTGTCGTTTACACGGGTCAAAATGAATTTCTCGAAGAACGAACCTTTCGCGAAATTCGCAACCAATCGGCAGCTATGAAAATCGCGCAGCGGATCGTCGGTTTAACTCGCACTGGGACTGTTTTTCGAAAGCTATCTCGCTCAACTCCAATCACCGATCCGTTGTTGCGCAGCGAGGTTGATACCGTTCTCGATCATCCTGGCGGACTTTCCTCGTATCATCGCGATGACCAGATTCATGCCACCGTTGTGCAACAATACCGAGAAAGCCTGGACAAGATATGTAGGCGAGCAGGCAATTGCGGTGCCAAGGTCATCTTTATTGAACCCGCCTCAAATTTTCGGTTCAGCCCATTTAAGAGCGAGCATTCCGTCGATGAGATAGCGATAAAAAAATACGACGAAACCATAGCAAGCGGCAAGCGACTGATTGCGGAAGGGGATTTGAATGGCCTAATTTCAACATTGAAGCAAGCAACGGCGATCGATCCGAAGTTTGCCCTCACACATTACTGGCTGGGCGAAGCACTTTTTAGGCAAGGCAAGATTGATGAGGCTTTGCCATCACTGCAAGCTGCGATTGACGAAGATGTCTGTCCCCTGCGTGCCATTTCTGCGTTGCATGAAAGCCTCAAAGGTGTCGCCGAAGAACATGCGGTGCCGTTGCTAAATTTTCCGTTGCTCGTCGCCAGCTATTCCGCTGAGCAAGGCGGGTCTGAGATTCCAGGTCAAGAATGCTTTCTTGACCATGTTCATCCTCGTCCCGAGCTTCATCTGCGGCTCGCATTAGAAATTGTGAGGGTGATGTACGACCTAGAGCCTGCGATCGTCCCGGCACCTGAAATCGCGAGCAATACAATCGATGCAGTCCGACAACATACATTGGAGCAATCGTCCGCTGTCGATGAAGCGATGGCATTGTGCAATTTGGCACAGGTGCTCACTTGGGCAGGCAAGGTCGCCGAAGCATTGCCACTTGCGGAGCAGGCCCTGGAACTCGATCCGACGAATGTTTGGATAATTTGTCAGTATGCGAGGCTGTTAGATAAGCATGGACGGCAAGACGAAGCAAAGCAGGCTTACAGACATGCATTGAAAATTGATCCGCTAGATCCCCTTGCAAACTATAAATTGGGAGCGATGCTGTTAAATGAAGGTCACGCAGACGATGCATTGCCCTTGCTGCTCACAAGCGAGCAATACATGCCAGACGGGGCGCCAATAGCGGTTAAGACTGGGTTATCTCAAGCATTAAACAATGCGCGAGAAATGCAAGACCGCAACGCTTTGCCCGATCGCACAAATGCGGACCAATCACCGTGACGACAATTCTTGGCATTTCGGCATACTATCACGATTCGGCAGCCTGTCTGCTACGTGATGGCCAAGTTGTCGCCGCTGTTAGCGAAGAGCGATTGACACGGCGAAAACATGACGCGGCATTTCCTTCCCAGGCCGTACAAGCTTGCCTTAAGCAAGCCAACTTGACGAATGGAGAAGTCGATTACGTTGGGTTTTATGAGAAGCCTTTGCTCAAGTTCGATCGTTTGCTAGAAACGTATCTGGCGTTTGCCCCGCGCGGTTTTCGATCTTTCGCGGCTGCGATGCCAGGATGGCTACGAACAAAGTTGCACCTTCCTCGCGAGATTCGGCGACACCTTCAGGACGCATATCGACGGCGCGTGATCTTTTGCGAACATCACGAATCCCATGCCGCCAGTGCATTCTATCCCAGCCCGTTTGACAAAGCGGCGATTTTAACTCTCGACGGCGTCGGTGAGTGGGCGACAACGTGCTGGGGTATCGGTCAAGGTAACCGCATTAGCCTCAAGCAAGAGATTCGCTTTCCGCATTCCTTGGGTTTGCTCTACTCTGCGTTTACATACTTTTGTGGGTTCCGGGTCAATTCCGGAGAATATAAATTAATGGGGTTAGCTCCGTTCGGTGAGCCGCACTATCAAAATGTAATCATGCAAAAGTTGATCGAGATTCGCGAAGACGGATCCTTCCGCATGAATATGAACTATTTCAACTATTGTCATGGCTTGACGATGACGAACGGAAGATTCAATCGTCTATTCGGTGCGACACCAAGGCAACCAGACAGTCCGATACGACAGTTGGATAGGGACCTCGCAGCGAGTATTCAAAAAGTTACTGAGGAGATCATCCTGCGAATCGCCCACTACGTTCATCGACGCACGCATGAAACGAATCTTTGCTTGGCAGGTGGCGTGGCGCTGAACTGTGTCGCGAATGGACGCCTGTTGCGAGAAGGTCCCTTCGAGCGAATCTGGATTCAGCCTGCCGCCGGAGACTCCGGCGGAGCTTTAGGAGTTGCCTCGCTGATCTGGCATCAGCTATTAGAAAAAACGCGCGAGCCAAATGACCAAGATTCATTGCGAGGTTCGTTGCTGGGTCCGACCAACGACGCTTTGTCCGCTATTGCCTCGTTGCGGGCTGCGGGTGCCGTCTTTCGCGAACAATCCGACGAGAAATTGCTACTGTCTGAAGTTGCCAAGCTACTGGCAGATGGTCGCGTGGTTGGTTGGTTCCAGGGGCCCATGGAATTCGGTCCCCGAGCATTGGGAGCTCGTAGTATTCTTGGTGATCCTCGCAATCCCCAAATGCAATCGGTGATTAACCTCAAAGTAAAACGTCGCGAGTCGTTTCGACCATTCGCGCCTGCGGTACTTTGTGATCAAGCGGCAGAGTATTTCGAAATTCCTCCTGAGCTTGAGAGTCCCTACATGCTGTTTGCCTTTCCTGTTGCTAAGCAGCATCGAAACGAAGTCCAAACGCCCGCGCCGCAAGATTTATTGCAGAGAGTGAATCAGATTCGCAGCTCTTTGCCCGCGATTACGCATCTGGATTACTCGGCACGTATTCAGACCGTCGATCCGGTTCGTCATGGACTTTTTTTTCGGCTGTTGACCGAGTTCTATTCGCAAACGGATTGCCCCGTGCTGATAAATACGAGCTTCAACGTTCGCGGCGAACCGATGGTCGCGACCGTAGAAGATGCCTACCGATGTTTTCTTGCCACTAAAATCGATGTACTGGTCGTCGGAAATTGTATTATGATGCGCGACCAACAACCGATTCGTCGGAAATCGGAAAGCCAGCACTATTTTAATAAACTTGAATTAGACTGAACCGGATGTGAAATCATGACGCTAATCGATCTCGCTGAACCGCCACGACCAGCAATGCTCCGTTGGTTTGGACTTTCACTTGGCGGGTTGATGTTGCTAGTAGCGATCATTTTGGGATGGCAAGCGACTTCATCTGCGAAATGGATTGCAATCTTTGCAGTCGTATTTTTATTGATTTACTACCTCATTCCCGCATCGCAATCTTCTATCGTGCGCGGCTGGCAACGGTTTACTTACCCGATTACCTGGGCCGTGGGCATATCCTTGTTAAGCATCATTTTTTACGGTATATTGACACCGCTTGGTTTGTTATTACGGCTGGCAGGTTACGATTCGATGCAGCTACGTTCAAAGCCGTCCGAATCCTTGTGGGCTGACCGGATCGATACGCCGGCAAAGACCCATTACTTTCGACAATATTGACCAATGCGAATCCAACATGACAACTTCCCCACCGCAACCAGACAACGACGATTTCGCAAGTCAGGCGGAGCAAGCTGACCCCGGTTTGGTCCGTGAGTTTTGGTGTTTTTTGTGCGAGTATCGAAAGTGGTGGTTGTTACCACTGATCGGTGCGTTATTGTTTGTCGGTTTGATATCCGTACTCGCAGCAGGACCAGCGGCACCGTTCATCTACGTTCTTTTTTAATATCCCGGCATGCATTCGTGGCACCATCCCTGATCATCTGTCGCCAATTCTGCAACGGATTTGGCTAGACTGGATACACTGGGCTGGTGTGACTTGGTGAAGAAGTTCGACTAAGTGTTTAAGCACGCTACCAAACTAAATCACGTCGCCTTTTTATCAAACACGGAGACCTCATCTCGTCTACCGCGGACGGTTTTTGCTAGTCTACGGAGACAGCGACGAATCAATGGTGATATTCGGCGCATTTTTTGTATGAAAAAATTCTGGTTTCCTCATGCGCCGGACGCTGATTCTACTTCCCCACGAGATTGCCTCTATCCCCTTGTTCGGGTTTGGTTGGATTCTCGGACTGGTGCTCGTCAGTGCCCTTGCAGTCACGATTTATCTGCGTTCGCGTGGCCTGCGACCGATTGATTACTGGATGTCCAATGGTTTGATGTGGGGCATCGTGGCAGGGGTCGCTACGTTCGTAATGCCAAACATCGAACTGGTATCTACGCCTACCCCGGCCGCACCCATGGCGCAGCCAGTCGGAATGGCAATTCGCGGCTATGGTGTGATGTTATTGCTGGGCGTTGCTTCGTCCATCACGCTGGCGGTCGTCCGCGGACGTCGTTACGGCGTGGGTGACAATGTGATGTTTGGAATTGCACCGTGGTTGCTCGTCGGTGGAATTGTGGGGGCGAGGCTGTTTTATGTCGTCGAATATCGGGACAAATTTTTCACTGGCGAAATCGGTTCGACGATTCGAAATTTGATCAATTTCACCGAAGGTGGCTTGGTTGTTTATGGAGGTTTTATCGCGGGATTTTTGGGCGGCGTGTTTTATCTACGACGACACCGACTTCCATTTCTGCTCATCGGTGATGTGATTGTCCCGTGTTTGTTCATCGGCCTGTGTTTGGGCAGGCTGGGCTGCTTGATGAATGGGTGTTGTTATGGCAACGCTTGCGACGACCATTGGACCGCACTTCGCTTTCCCAGCGGCAGTCCGGTTTACCAAGAACAACTTGCCAGCGGCGAATTGATCGGTATCAAAATGGATCCTGCGGAATCCGTGGTTGAATTGGTCACACCCGATTCGCTGGCGTCAAACAGCGGCATCAAAGCTGGTGATAAGATCGGCAAAGTTGACGTGGTCCTGTCGATTGAGGAAGCGGATCCAGCGAAGCCTGCGGAAGACGCGCCACTGGGAATGCTCGCGGTTATCGATGGAAAAGAGCATTATTGGCCTGCGTCGAAACTTCCATTATTCGCCAATCCCGTTCGACCCTCGCAGGTACTGAGCAGTCTGGGTGGTTTAGTGCTTTGTCTGTCACTCTGTCTTTTCTCACGATATTCAAATCGCAACGGAGTGACCATGATGGTTGGCTTTGCTAGCTATGCAGTCCTGAGGTTTGGCGAGGAACTGTTGCGCAATGACGAACCTGGACAGTTCGGCACCACGCTAACCATCGCGCAGTGGGTCAGTATTTTGGTCTTTTCGCTGTCAATCGCTGCCCTTATTTGGTTGCAATTTAGGGAATCCGTTCGTGCGGAAGACCGGCCAAGTTTGTGACGAAACCTTGCAATGGCTTGCTATTTTCAGCGTTTCAGTAGACCATGGTGGCGTAACGAGTGTCCGTGATTCTGCGTTTGTGACGCGATGATCTCCGAATGAACGCGGAGTCGGCTCATTCTTAATCCGCGTCCATGTCAAATTTTTATATTTATGCAAGCAAGAATCATTGGTCTTGGCATCGCTGCGCCTCACCACAGTATCGAGCGAGAACGATCACTCGAATTTGCGCAAACGATGCTGTATCAACCCGGCAAAGAAGCGCGAGCGTTGCCTGCGCTGTATCGCATGACTTCAGTCCAAACTCGTGGCAGTGTTCTATTGCTTGCCGGGGCTGAGGGTGAAACGATCACGCAAGATTTTTATGCGGATGCAGAATGCCCGGATGATCGCGGTCCATCGACAAAGAGCCGCTGCGATCGTTTCGCAATGGAGGCGATGCCGTTAGCATCGCGGGCCTGTCGCGATGCTTTGGTCGATGCCAATATTGAACCGGACGCGATCACGCATCTGATCGTTGTCACCTGCACTGGATTCTATTCGCCAGGTCTCGATGTCGAATTAATCGATGAACTTGGCTTGGATCCGGAGACACAGCGAGTTCAGGTTGGATTCATGGGTTGCCATGCAGCGATCAATGGGTTTCGTGTTGCCCGAGGACTGATCGCAGCGGAGCCTGGCGCGAAGGTGCTGATGGTCTCCGTTGAAATCTGCTCAGTGCACTTTCAATATGGCTGGGACACCGATCGTGTGGTGAGCAACGCAATTTTCGCGGATGGTGCTGCCGCTGTGGTACTGAGCGGTGCAGACGCGAGCGAAACCTGCCCGGCTATCATTGCCACAGGCTCGCGACTGATCGCCAATTCAAAGGAGGCGATGAGTTGGCGGATCGGTAATAACGGTTTCGCGATGACGCTGTCTGCGGAAGTTCCGGGACTGATCGAAGCGAAACTTTGTGACTACATTACTGGCTGGCTGGCAAAGAACCAGTTGACCTTGGGCGATATCGGTGGCTGGGCCGTGCATCCGGGCGGCCCCAGAATTCTGCGAGCGGTCGAGGTTTCGCTTGAACTTCCGCCAACAGCCCTTGCCGAATCTCGGGCGGTCCTATCCGAGCATGGAAACATGTCGTCAGCGACGATGCTGTTTATTCTTCGCCGGTTTTTGGACAACGAAGTCGATCGTCCGTGGCTAATGCTTGGCTTTGGCCCAGGACTTGAAATCGAAGTCGCATTGCTTCGGTAAGGACCGTTCGATCAATAACTGTCCGGTTTTTGAAGTGGAATAGGCTTCCAGCCTATTTATACCCCACAACTTCAAAAGAAACTTCGGCCACCACTCAGCTTGCCTGGGTGGTGCCTATGAAAAAGTTGTGGGGTATAAAAGGCTTTTAGCCTGTCTTTACAAAGTATACAGGTTGGAATTGGCCGGATGAAAATGTGTTGGTTGTGCTGGCTTAGATAACCGAGGGGCGAATTGCAAATTGCAAAATGAACATTGCAAATTTGTCATTGAAGATGACCTGTTTCCTTGCCATTTTACTATTTGCATTTCGCAATTTGCAATTTGCAATTTGCAATTTGCAATGATCGCGGACTGTGTTTTCTGGTGATGATCAATAGCTCCTCCCAGGCAAGCTGGGTGGTGGCCGAAGGTGATTTATGACACCTCACCGATGTCTTCATTCCATAGTTCGGGATGGGCGGCAATAAACTCTTTCATCAGAGTAATGCAACGCTCATCATGGAGAATGATCAGTTCGACTCCGCGACTACGTACGTGTTCTTCGGGACCTTGAAAAGTCACGTTCTCGCCGATGATCACGCGCGGAATTTTGTAAAGCAGCGCGGTGCCGCTGCACATATCGCAGGGAGAGAGAGTCGAATAGAGAGTCGCGCGAGCATATTGGGCTGCTGACAGACGACCCGCGTTTTCAATCGCGTCCATTTCGGCATGCAGGATCGCGCTACCGCGTTGGACGCGACGATTATGACCTCGACCAACGATTTCACCATCAATGACGATGACAGAGCCAATCGGAATTCCACCCTCATCACGTCCCGCAATGGCTTCTGCGATCGCTGCATCAAAAAACTGTAGTTCGACTGCCGTTAGATTCATTGATGTCTGACCCGCATAGGTAAGCCGCAACGCAAAAGCGTGCGGGCTGAATTGCTGAGCGCGGACGCTCCACGACCGAATACCGAACGCCACCGAATCCAACGCGCGGCGTTGTCCTCAATTGTTTGATACCCTGGATCGACCGCATCCACGGAACAATGGAAGGCAATTGTTCTACAATGAGCGGCTTCGCCGCTCGACAAATGCAAAACTCGAACTTAGGATCGCTCGATCAGTTAGTGGGATAGGCTTCCAGCCTGTCGAATTGAAAATGACAGGCTGGAAGCCTATCCCACTTCAAAAACCGGACAGTTATTGATCGAACGGTCCTAACTTATTTAACGAGTTGCTGGCGGCAATCGCTTGGGATACTTCGTACTGATGCGTTTGGGGCGAGCCGAACTGCCGCCAGTTGCCGGAAATAGTCCAAGTTCATCTTCGACGGTTTCAATGCGTACTTCGTCAATGCTTGGCGTTTCTTTTGCCTCTGGCAGGTCTTCATTTTCCATATCAGAAGGCGACGTCGGCTCGCGAAGCGGTGGCGGCAACTCTTGGGATCCATCACCTACCTTTGGTGCGGGCAACTCGGACTCGGATGGCACTTGTTTCTTGGGCGCAATTAACTTTGGTGCCGGCGTCGGTTCTGCCGGGGTCGGCATTCGCTGGGGTGACGGCTTTGCGACCGATGGGAGCGGAATGGGATCTGTCGGCGCGTAAGGATCTGCGGGTAACAATGACGGACCGAACGCATCATGTTCTTGATCCACGGTTGAAGAGTCGCAGTTAACGTCATCACAATAGGTTAATTTTGACGCAAACGATGGCCTTGGCGTCATGGGTCGTTGCGAGACCGCATAGAGTGAATGCTGCGACGAATAACTAAGCGGCGGCAGGTTCTCGCCGAGGCGGTAGCAGTCGGAACCACAGGCATGATAGCCGTCTGACCAGCCAATCCCCATCCACCGGCCTAAGCGATCGAAAGATTCTCCACCGAGCGTAAGCTGGCTGGAAAATAGCGTGCATGCCGCAAACAAAAGCAGTCGTCTTGAAGCTCGCATCAACGTCGCCTTGATCGTTCCATTGGTCTCGCTCGCGCTAGATATTCAACGGTTCTATCGGCAGAATTTAAGGCGGCTTGCGAACTTCGCGATGAAGCTATCAATCATCACAGGATGATGTCGTCGGTCGTGCTGACTTTGCTGACTATGGCGAGATCACTTCACGATCTGTACTTCCGCTGACTCCGCATCATGGATCGAGATCGCCGCTTGCGCAAGATTTGCAATGACCAACAGGAGCGCCACTGCGACCGATCCAAGCACAACATAAATCAGCCATGGAAATCGCTCAGTAAACGGCTTAGGTGGCGGTACAAAATCAGCGTTTTCAACGGTTGATTGCAACCCTGCGCGTACTGAAATAATAAGATTTTCTGGCAAATTTCTGGCAAAGTCATACCTTGAAAGCTCTGCCATCGGATTGCCGAAGAATAGACGCAAGTCAGTTTCTGGCGGGGTCGGACGCGCAAGCACAACTTGTCGCGCTGATGCACTGACTTTAACCGAGCGAATCGTCAGCGGTGCGTTGCGATAATCCGCAACTCGCAACCGCAACCTGCTTGCTTGAACCTCAGGAAACGAAAGCTTCATTGCTCGCTTAGGGTCGCCAAGCTTGCGCTGCCATGACGTATTATCCGAGGCGTAGAGACCAACAAATGCCATCTGCCCTAAAGGGCCGACTGGTTGTTCGATTTGCAATTCAACGTCACGGACAAATTCGTTGTCCTCGACTTCTACTTCGATCAGATCACAGGGCACGTTGCTACCTTGAAGGTTGATGGTCCAGGTCGACCCAGGTGAACCATACACCCTCGTTGGTTCGCGTTTGCTGACCAGCGCATCCCATACAATACGCTCACCGGGGACTTCGACCGTGCGAAGGACTTTGACTTCGCTGATCTTAAAAAAATCAGCGTCATTATCCGGATCGTCAGGATTAGGGTCCGGCTGGACCTTCACGCGAATGAACTTCAATCGACTGTTTTCATAAACCAATGACTGAACATTGATTTTCTGTTTGCCGTCGGTGAAGCGAACCAAGTTTGCTGCCACCAAGCGTCGCCACTGCTGCTTGCCATCCTCGCTGCCCTCGACTTCGACAGCCCGGCGAAAATCTTCACCGGTCAATACGATTTGAATTTCATTGTGCTCAACACTCTCGGGCAGCAATTCCAACGTGAGTTCGTGAAGCCCATCGTCGGGCTCCGAGCGATCGAATTCCTTCGCAGCGATGACCTCGCGAATTGATTTCGGCGACAAGGTCCGTAGTGCATAGGGCTGAGCTTCACCGGTTGAATTGAAGATTCGCAAGTCCAATAAGTCCATTCGCGCGTGTGAAAAGACTTCGGGTCCAAGAATTACGTCGACCAGCGGTGGCAGGTTATTGCCAACGGGTTCTGTTTCCGAATAGGGAGGTACGGCAAGGGGCATGAAGTATTGCCAATGCGACTGCAACTCAACCTCCGCCGATTCTGTGGGAATGCTCGGCTCGTCCTCGGCAATGTCATCGATGGCATCGACGACTTGCAGTGCGTCATCCTGCCCGATAAGAGGCGATTGCGATGCCATTGAAGTAAATACAACGCATATACCCAGCACGTTGAAGATTAATGAAACGCGAAAGCTTTTTATCATCAAATGACTATCGATCATGAATCATTTCCTTATTTGAAACGCTGGTACGTTCTCGCGACCAAACCAAGTACCACTGCCAATACAAAAAACGCGAGGATTCGATATAGCTGTTGCACGTTGGCCATATCAACCACAAACAACTTCAAAACGGTGACACCATAGAGCCCCATTGCAAACCAGCGCAGTCGAGCTCGATCTAGCCGGAATCCGAGCACAAGCAGGGTCGATGCGAAGAGTGTCCAAAGTACTGTCAATGCAAGTTGACCACGCCATCGCCAAACCGAGATATCGCCACCATACAATGACTGCGAAACGAAGTATCCGTAGCATTCCGTTGAAAGCACTAGCAGCAATAAACAAACACCAACGATACTGGCGAATGTGACAGCGATTCGTTCCGCCGATTTTAATCGCGACAGGAAAGAATTGGTTAAGACAACGGCAACGAGAATGAAGATTGCGACGCTCAACGAAGGTATCGCGACCCAATTCAACACGGGAATGAACGGATCCCGAATATAGAAAGGCAACTCTTGCATCAAGAGGCGAAGGGAAGCTGCAACTCCAAATACGCCAGCCATTACCCGCAGCGGCGGTGCCGAAATTCGCAAGCCAAACCACCATAACGCGGCTCCCATCGCTGCCCACCCGACGGCAACCCATTTCACTGCGACCGGAGCGAATACATTTGACGCGTTGGCTTGGATTGGCAACGCCCAGGCGATGAACCCAAACGACAGTGCTAGCAATGTCAGTAATAGACGATTGTCCTTGCTTCGCAATGTAAGCGTTGCACGAGCCAAGATCGCGTAAGTTGCCGCCATTGAAATGGCCACGGTACCTAGCCAGACGCGATAGTCATCGCGCAGCAATGTTTGAATCGATGCGAAGCCCAACAATGCGACGCCAACAAGCCGCACCAACTCTTCTATATCAGCAGTATCCGCGCCGCGTTTTGTCGTAATCAGGACATGAGCGATGTACATCGCAAAAATCAACCATTGAAAACCGATCGCCCAGGCAAATTTGTCTGGGTGATATTGATTGGAATACCAAAGCCAAAACAGCAGTTGCGTCCCCAGGTATGCGGTGGAAAGCACCGCAGGCCAACGCCGGTAAATATTAGCGACAACGATGCTGGCATTCAAAATTGCAAGATACGTAAAGAACGACCAATAGGTATCGCGATCCGAAGCCAACAGCACGGGGACCATCAATCCGCCTATCACAGCCGCCAATGCAACGGAAGTTGAGCCATAGAGGACGGCAATAAGCATCGACTCAAAGACGAGCAAAGCAAGAAATAGCCCCGCATGTGTTTGTGGCAAGAGCCCATAGAGTCCAAACGCGCAATAAGTTGTCAAATAGACGATGACGATTCCCGCAGCCGTTAGCATTCCGGAAAAACGTGCCAACCCTTGCTGGAAGTATTGCCAGCCCGCAACGATGAGCGTCACGCCAATCAGTTCACCGATCGCGACGCGACCGACGGGACCAATGAAGTTGTTCTGAAACGCGTACCTTAAAAAGAACACGGCTGAAAAAACGAAGAGAATGACCGCCAACCAGCCAAACGCTTTTTGCCCAACAAACGTTTCCCAGCCAACCGGCCCACTCGCCGAGCCCGCTAAGAAGTTGTCGCGGCCTTGACGATTTGTATCAACAGTCATTGGCAGTGATGGTTCGCTGCCCGTTGCTTGGTCGTCGCTGGGAACGCTTGTACTCGCAGCAAGAACGTCTCCCGCAAGAGCTTCTCGCGTTAACCTCGGTTCCAAGTCTGTCGTCATGGATCGCTGAGGCGGAACCGCACCGCCAGCGTCGATGATGCTGCGGACTTGGGTCTCCAAACGCGCGATTTTAGCGGTCATTTCGGCAATGCGACCGCTACGACGATAAGCAACGATGGCCAGGACGAACGTTACCAAAGGTAACGCCAAAACCAGTCCACCGATCACCACAACAAACAGTAGTTCTTGAAAATTCATGAAAATCCAAGGTTACGACAAGCTAAGCACTCTTGCATAAGTTTTCGCACATTACTCGTTAAACCGCGTGCCCATCGGGCCGCGTGTTTTGAGGCAAACGCGCGGGGCGATGCCCACGCGG
>JAYVSE010000478.1:0-1732 GCA_043775635.1 Planctomycetaceae bacterium
GGTTGTAAGAAGGTGGAAAACCTGTTAGCGTTTTAGAAACGAAATCCTAGAAAAATCAAACAACCACTTGACACGTTGACTCAGATGTCTCCGTTGCATTTTTTTGTTATCCCCGGGTTGGGTCTACTTGAGCGATAAACTATTTCAGAGCGGCACTGACAACATCGAAGAAATCTTTGTTGATCT
Organism: Planctomycetaceae bacterium; assembly: GCA_043775635.1. Classification (GTDB taxonomy): domain Bacteria; phylum Planctomycetota; class Planctomycetia; order Pirellulales; family Pirellulaceae; genus UBA6163. Next base: position 187 of record JAYVSE010000478.1, read on the forward strand.
GGAATATTGCTTGACGGTAGCGCTTTTGGGACGCGTTCGCGAGGCCGTCTGCAATTACTCCATTTTGGTTGAAATGCTTCCAAGATGCGACGTCAATACGTTGAGCGTAGGGGAAAGTCGGAGGATCACCATTCTCTACAGACTGCGGCTTGTAGTTCCAGCGGTCAGAAAAATCTTCGTAAAACATTGGGGCGTCGGTATAACGAACAAGCCCCTTAAAAAAGTGATGTGAGTTCTCACTTAATGTTCGGGCAACTTCATCCGTCGACACAACAGCTTTGACATCAGAAAACGCACGAGGCGAAATTACCTCGCCAATTGCGTAAAACGTTTTGTGGCTCAGGTAGGCCAGCAACCAATCACCAGTCGAAACGGCACGGACTGCGTTCCAGGCTTTCGTTAAATTTGTCTTTTTCTTTGTTTGGTATGTGTACCCTCCATGTTCATATTGATATTGCATCAACCAAGAATTGATCCCTATTCCGTGTTTTAGAATCGGAGTACCGTCAAAATTGACGCACCAGTACTTCGGCTGATTTTTCGATTTCGTCATGTGTCGATTTCAGTCGGATAACGGTTCCGATCAGCCGGCGGCGGTTGATCATCCACTTCAAGACGCCCGACTTCGCCGCTCGGTTGGATCGGATGGTTATTCAAATTTTGAATTGGCCAAAAAGCAAAGCTATCTAATAATGTGACGTTATATGCAGATTAAAAACGCTTGCAAGTGATTGTCCGCAATACTTATTGGATCGTGTCAAACTCGATTATTCGGGCACTATCCTTCTCTCCAGGATCGAACTGCATTTCGATATAAAACCCCTGCTCGCTAGAACTGTCTTTTTTCGTAAGTCGCCCTGCCACATGGAACTTGCCGTTCCCAAGATCATCTACTGTCTTGATACTAGCAGATGCCCCAGGATGTCTAGCATAAACGGTTGAATAGCCTATCGTTCGAGCATCGGAAGCTGTCGCGTTGGCATTCGATTCAGTACTGCCCATTGCCAGCATCGCCATTACAGCCATTGCGAGCGTTGCCAAAACATGATTTTTCATTGAAAACCTCCGCGAGTACAAATGCGCCGATGTAATACAGGACGTCTATTGTGTCGTATGTGCCTTGAACAAGACCAAGGTATTGACCAACTTCCGCGCTGACGGCAAGTATAACTGCTAACATCGTCCAAGCGTTTCGGCGATTCCAGATGAGCATCATCCAGCTCGTAGTTGCGTAAACCCAGCAACCGTCCGGCAGAGAATACAAGGCCCAGTTCGGCAACGGAAGTTCCGATCGAAATAAATATCCGCTTAGACCGAAATATTCTATCCAACGAAACACGAGGAGGTTGCGAGAACGCCAACCAACGTAGACACAGGTTCCAATTGCCGTTGGAAATACGACGTGCAGCAGGAACCGAGTGCTAGTGGTGATCATTAGAATGAATGGATAACGTCTTGGTTCACCTCGATCGCGCGGGTGATTTGCCACTTCGAGAGCGCTGAATCGCGATCTGGGGTGGAACCATTTGTTCGTCGTGGTTGGTTC
>JAYVSE010000479.1:0-5471 GCA_043775635.1 Planctomycetaceae bacterium
GTAGATCACGTCGTCGCCCCCGTCTCTAACAATGGCATTCCCCGGTTCAATCGTAAGCGAACCAGCAGCGTTGATCGTTACATCGTCGTTGGTGTTGCCAAATCCGCCTATATCTAGGAGCCGATAGCCATCGACGTTCGTCAGTTTCTTCCAGGTGATGTCTGATGAAATCGAACCGCTTAGAATGCCAACGTATGTACCTGATGTCGTAAAGGCATTTCCGGTTCCACTCAATACCCCCGTTAATTCAGGAGCAATCCAAATCGGTGCCGTGCCCTGTTCGGCGCCTCCATGAAAAGTACTGTTGGTCAAAGTAACCGTCGAACCGGACGGAACGACTAAGTGACCAACCTTAAAGTCGCTGTTGTCGATCGTCGCTGTGCCTGAGGAAGTTACATTAAGGTTTGCGGAGAATCCGATTCCACCGGCGGTAGTCGCTTTAGATAACAGGCTTCCAACTTGAGCGTCGTTGCCGACGCTCAACTGTTTCAAGCCACCGTTAGACTGCACCTGCACGCCGTCCTCAATGGTCAACGTCGCGTTGTTTCGGATTGCCACATCGTTCTGCAATATGTACGGACTGTCCGCTGCGGTCCATGTGATGTCTGACGTGATATCAGCCGTAACCAACGTAGCAAGAAGTGCCCGCTGCTCCAGTCTTTGCACGCCCTGAAGCCGCGGACGGGATGAACTGCGGCGTCGTCGGAATTTTCGACTAGCCGTCGTGGTAAATGGAAAGTTCATTAAGTGGTTGATCATTTATTTGCCTTCAAGAATTTGCGGCTGAACACAGATGGTCAGGCCATGGTTACACGAATTGTTAACGTTGGAATTCGAGAATTCTTTTACGGTTCAATGTTGTTTGCAAAGGAGTTTTTTGGTTTCGCATTTGTTAGGAACGACCAATCAATAAGTGGGATAGGCTTCCAGCCTGTCAATCGAGAAACGATAGGCTGGAAGCCTATCCTACGTTTTAAATTGAGCAAATAATCGTTGCTACCCTGAGCGATTGAGGGCCTCATACCCAGGGCTGTAAGAGTATCACATTCAGGCAATCCCGCAGGCTTTCCCTGCGGATCGTTGGGTTTTTCGCTAATAATCGATTCTCACTCACCCCCGAATCCGACCACTGTTGGCAATGGTCCTGTTGAACTATGTTTCGAGGTCGATTCGATGGCAGGGTGATCGACAGTCTTCTACGGCAGGCTTGGTCGGTGCGGATTCCACCCGAGCAGTGTAGACGATCGCAACGCGATCGGGTGTTGCGTCCCTGTGAATTTTTAACAGCGTCTATTTTTTTGCCATTGCTCCTTGTTGCGATTTGCTCTTTGTATTTATCACGATTTTGAAGTCCTTAACAAATCAAGCTAGTCGCGACTGCGATGATTATTTGGGAACGTCCGCAGCCTTTTCGGAGGCGTCAGCGGCGTTTACTTCGGCGAGCATTTTTGGCCAGCTCGGTTCGTGGGGTTCCTGTTCGCACAGCCAAGGCAGGTGAAACTTGGCGGCAAACCAATCTTTGTTAGCAACCGCGCGAATGGCGACGGAAGCACGATATCGCAATTGTTTGCGGGCGATGAACGATTGCAACTCCGCCTCGAACTTCGGGTCGGCCGGAATCGTTGAATCTGGCTTGTTTGCAAACCGATTCACGAAAGCGTCAATATTCGAGGGGACAAACTGTTCGATGTCCCAAATGCGTGCTGAACCGTCAAAAGACGTGGTAGCAAGACCCTGATTGTCGAGGCTAAACGAGACTGCTTGACATAAGCCTTTATGGTTCATCGGAGCGCCTGTCTGGACATCCCAAAGCCCTATAGAGTTTTGCCGTGCTGCCGTTGCTAGTAGCTTACCGTTATTGCTAAACTTGATGTCTACTACGTCACCATCGTGTGACATTGGGTTACCAATCATTTGACCCGTTTGGATGTCCCACAATCGAGCCATTTTGTCATCGCAAGCCGTCGCGAATTTCGAATTATCGGGACTATATGTCATTGATTGAACTGTTTCGTCGTGGTAAAGCGTCCCACCGACTTTCATGCAAGTTGATGTGTCCCAAAATTGCACAGTGGCGCTAGCAAGGGTTGCAATTTGCTTTTCATCTGGGCTAAACGCTATCTGGTAAACATTAACAAGAAACGGCCGGAGAGGTGAGCCGATGTTGATGCCACTTTTAGGATTCCACATCTGTATCGTACCGTTTGACGAAGTGACGAGGCACGTCCCATTTCGGTTTCCGGCAATATAGTCAACTTGAGTATCGTGTTTAATCTCTGGACCCACGCAAGTTGCCGCTTCAAAATCCAAAAATCGCACGCAATTGTCGTCTGACACCACCGCGAAACAATGTGCGTCTGGAACAGAAACCGCTGGAATATGCCGTCCTAGCTTGATTAGCTTACCGATCGAATTACCAGTCGTTGTATCCCACAGTCTTGCCGTTGGGCCGCCTGGGACGTTCGAAATCGTCACGAGGCGCCTAGCATCAGGACTAAACGTAACGAAATAAACGTGGGCTTCATGCCGCATTGGCTTTCCTAGCGGCAGCCCCGTATGTGCATTCCACAACTGCGCGGTGTTGTCGAGCGACCCTGTTGCGACAAGCCGACTATCTTGACTAAATTCGACGTCAGCAACACCGGCGTCGTGTAGCATTGGTGCACTACTCGAAACTAATTGCGAGAGTTCCCAAACCCGTGTTGTCCCGTCAATTGTTTCAGTTGCTAACCTTGTTCCGTGTACATCAAACAAAGCCCCACTTACATTGTTTTCATGCGGTATTCTTTCACCGATTTGAACGCCGTTATGACCGTTCCATAAACATGCGGAATTATCCTTAGAACCAGTCGCTAATAACGTACCGTCGGGACTAAACGCCACGGACAAAACGTCGTCTTCGTGCTTCATAGATTCACTCAGTGCGATGCCAGTTCTAGCGTCCCACAATCGCGCCGTTTCGTCCCTTGATGCTGTGGCGAGACGCGTTCCGTCGGGACTAAATACGACGGAGTTTACAATGTCTTTGTGTCTCATCGTATTTACCAACGGTACGCTTGATACGGCATTGCAAAGATGAGCTGCATTATTTGAAACCATAACCAGTCGCTCTCCGTCTGCGCAAAACTCAATGTGAGTAACAAATGATTCGTGCGTTTTCGGCTCGGTTACCGGTGCGCCCGTCTTAGCATCCCAAATACGTGTTGTCTGATCCGCTGCGGCCGTTGCCAATTGTGTTCCATCAGGACTAAAAGCGAGGCACTGAACATATGGTTTGTGCTTCATCTCGCTTCCAACCTGAATACCCGAGTGAGCGTCCCACAGTCTCGCGTTGGTCGATCCCGTCGCAATAATTTTGCTATTGGGACTGAATCGCATTACGTTGAGTCCATGTCCAGTTTGGTCGTGGGCAATTGGCACACCTATCGACAAACCAGTTTTTGGATCCCACAGTTGCACTCGATTGTCCCCCGTACGGGTTGCTAGGCAACGCCCATCGGGACTCAACAAAATTTTCAGAATATTGCTTTCGTGTACCATCAATCCACGAAAAAGAACGCCTGTTTGAGCGTCCCATCGGTGAACGCAATTTTCAGACGCTCTAAAGAGGCTCCTGCCATCAGGACTAAAATGGGTAATACCACGCCGGGTGCCATCAGACAGCCTCAACCACGAACGACCGCCGCTCGATAGATGATCAATCATTACAGGTTCATAACGCGGTTTCATCGCATCACTGTTTTGTCGCAAACGCCAAGCGCGAACTAGTTTGTCAGCACTTGGTTCTTGATGACCTGAAGCGTATTCTTTGATTCCTGCATCGAACAACATGGCTGACGCTTCTTTGGTTTGTTCGGTTAGCTTTGTTAATGCCGCCTTTGTTTCGGCTTCGCGATTGATTGCGTTGTTCTTTTCCTTGTCTGCTGTTTTCTCGGCTGCCTGCGCAGTGGCGGTGGCACCGTCGGCGACGTTGCGGGCGATTCGGGCGACGTAGGCAAACCAAGTCGAGACCACGATTCCGGTGATTAAAAGTACGGCGATGGTGGCTGTTGAAAATACGAGGCCGCGATTGCGGGCGACGAACTTTTCGATGCGATAACGTGTCGAAGGCGGTCGGGCTTCGATCGCGGCCCCCGCCAGATACCGCTCGATGTCTTCGGCAAAACTGCTGGCCGTTGGATATCGCCGCGTGCGATCTTTCTCCAGCGTCTTCATCACGATCCAGTCCAGATCACCACGCAAAATCTCAGTCAATCGCCGCGGATCGATCTGACGCTGCTGGCTGATCCCGGCGATCGCGTCTCCTGAGCCGCTCAAGCGAGCGCTGGGACGCGGTGGGTCTTGCTCGCGAATCGTTTGCAGGACTTGCAGCAGTGCTTGTTGTCGCAACGTGTCACGATCGATCGGCGTGCTGCCCGTCAACAATTCATACAGCAATACGCCTAACGAATAGATGTCGGTTCGCGTATCAACATCGAGTGCGTTTAACTCGGCTTGTTCGGGGCTCATGTAACGCAGCGTCCCCATCACTTGCCCATGTTCGGTGAACAGCGTGCGCTCGGTGAGCTTGGCTTGGTGCTGTAGCGCTTTGGCTAAGCCGAAGTCAATGACCTTGGGAACGGCGCGACCATCGTACTGCGCGACCAAAATGTTCGATGGCTTGATGTCGCGGTGGATGATCCCTTTTTGATGCGCGTGCTGAACCGCTTGGCAAACCGATACAAACAATTGTAAACGATCGTTAATGGTCAGCTTGTTCTTGTCACAATAGTCCGTGATCGGGATGCCTCGTACCAATTCCATCACGAAGTACGGACGCCCGGTTGCGGTCGTTCCGGCATCGAGCACCTTGGCAATGTTTTGATGTTCCATCAGCGCCAGCGCCTGGCGTTCGGCTTCGAACCGCGCGACAACTTGCTTGCTGTCCATGCCGGCTTTGATCAGCTTCAATGCAACCCGGCGACGAACCGGTTCCACTTGCTCGGCCAGCCAAACTTCGCCCATGCCGCCTGTGCCGATCCGTTGCAGCAGTTTGTAGCGACCGATCATCGGTGAGCGAGGGGGACTGCTTGGCGTTTTGCTTGGCGACGGCAGCGTGATGGCACTTCCAGGATTGCGACTTGCATCGCCGGGCGTCTCAGCGCGCGGCACGGCCTGCTCCACCTCCGCTAGGTCCGTAAAGAATTCGCGCAAGCGGTCGGCGAGCATGGGATGATCGGCCAGCCAACGTTCTTGGTCGGGCGGTTGGCCCGCCTCGATTGACTCCAGGTAGGCGGCAATCACCGCGTCAAGTTTTGATTCGCTCATGTCGATCGTTGGTTAATGCTTAGGATAGCGGCAGAGATCAATCTACCAATCGGGAGCCTTAAGTAGCGGAACGGCGCGAGCGGGCTGTTGATTTAGTAACCCGCTGCGTAAGCGAGGGACCACTGCGATCCCTCGCTTACGCATTCGGGTTATGATTTGCACGC
>JAYVSE010000480.1:0-2900 GCA_043775635.1 Planctomycetaceae bacterium
TCATCATTTTAGTGAGCCGATGGCGCTAGCCACGGGCCGTCAACGGTAGGCGTCCTGCCGTAGCGCCCGACGCTAGCGCGTACGGCTCACTAAATCAACCGTCGCACTAGCGCGAAACCGACGCCATCGATCGCTTGAACAGCGCGATGATTTCACTGGTAAGGCTTTCCGCAACCGTGAGACGGTATGGCGAATCGCTCGGCAGACCAGCCATTAGTCGTCGGTGAGCTTTGCCCAGGTTGTGATAGGGAAGCGACGGAAATAAGTGATGGAGCGCATGGTAGCGAGTGCCCGTGGGGCCCCATAACTCCGAGAGCCATGCGTGTTTAGGGTAGTTTACCGAATCAAGCAGTTGCTCTTCGAACGACATCTCTTCGCCATTGCCCGTCCAGCGATGCGCCCCCAATGTTCGAATTTCGTTTACTAGCACCAACGAAACGCTCACGACGTATGCAATGATCCATATCGGATCAAACGTTTCACCACGCAAAATGAAACCACGCCCCAAAAAGAAAACGACCCATGCAAAACAAAGGGCTTCCTGGAATACAATCATGCGAAGAAGGCGTGGTGAGTCATCGGTACGTTCGTAAAACGGGTCCACCACCATCGTCGAAGCATGTCGGTGCACATGCGCGCGCGCGCCAGGGATGAACCAGCAAATCGGGCTGATGATTAGAAACCGAGCTAATGTTAGAAACGGCACTAAAAAAGCCTGAAGCAAAAATCCGGCAATCATCCATGGGCCATGATGGCTAAGGCTGATGTACTCTCCATCATGCTCAGTGCCATAATGCTTTCTGCGGTGATGGTCGACGTGCGGGTAATACAGAAAGGAAGGAATCAAAAAGAGAATGCCACACAAAGCGTTCCAGGCAATTCGAAAAGCCTTGAACTCGTCTTTGGGAAGATGTACCAACTCATGAATGAACATTGCACAGCGCATGTAGAGCAGCACACAAACGATGTACGACAAGCCGATTCCCGGCCAAAGCCAAGGTGAACCGCTCGGCAACTGTTTCGGTAGGAAGTACATTGCATAAAATGCGAGATGCCCACCAATGATCGAACTGAGAAAATCGGCCCAGTAAATCGTTGGATTTGGCTTTTGCAGGTCACCAACGATAGAACGAGCCTCCAAGAACGAAAACTTGGAACAACGGACGCCGGTTGTAATTGCAGCCATGATTGTTACTGGGAAATTGCTGGTCTACCTGTGATGGATATTCAGCGAGAAAGGATTTCGTCCTAGGCGTGACGCCGTCTCGCTAAGTGTCAATTTCAACGGTTTGCTGCTGCCGCACGACCGCCGTAACGGCATTGTACCCCTATTTTGGTACATCGGCCAATGCGGTCAAAAAATCGAGACCGTTTTTATTGAAACGCGTGTTGCATTGTGAGCCGTGATGACCCCGTTCAAAATCGTCGCAGTCCAGAACTTTAATATCCAAATTGATGGTCCATGAATATTGTCATTGTTGGTGCGGGTGCCGCAGGGCTGATGGCAGCCGCGACCGCTGCTGCCGCTTGCCGCGATCAACCGGGCGAGAGCCGCGTTTTAGTGCTTGAGAAAAATCGCAAGGCAGGCGTAAAAATTCTGATGAGCGGCGGCACTCGCTGCAACATCACACACGACTGCGGTCCTGAAGGAATTATGGAGGCATTTGGAAGTGGGGGGGCTTTCTTACGCCAGGCGTTAGCAATCTTGCCCCCGGCAGCCGTCGTGCAACTGTTCAATTCGCTCGGCGTCGCCACGCAAGTGGAATCGACAGGGAAGGTTTTTCCAATGAGCAATCGCGCTCTCGATGTGCGCGATGCCTTGTTGCGATATACGATCGAAGCCGGAGCCGAGGTCAAACTTGGTGTGACCGTAAAGTCGATCGAACGCGATGGTGAGCGGTTTTTGCTACGGATGGATGATGGTGATATGACCGCCGATCGAGTCATCGTGACATCAGGTGGAAGGAGCTACCCAGGTTGTGGCACCATCGGCGATGGATACGGCTGGATGAAGTCGCTCGGACATTCCATCGTTCAGACGAGGCCAGCGCTGGTTCCGCTTGTCGGGGGCGAAGCATGGATGCACGAGATCAGTGGTGTGACGCTGGAACATGTTTGCGCGACCGTATGGTCAGTGCCCGAACCCGGCAAGAAAGCCGAGAAGCGACCGCTGCTTGCTAGACCAGGCAGTTTTCTTTTTACACACCAAGGATATTCGGGGCCGACGGCAATGGACGTCAGCGGAGTGATCACTCAGGCCGGTGATCCCGCCAAAACACGCTTGACGCTGGACTTGATTCCTGACAAGTCTGTGGCGGAAGTCGAGAGTTGGTTTGAGAATGCGCGACAACGCGACGGACGAAAGAAAGTCGTTGCCGGCATAACCGATTGGATTCCACGACGTTTGGCCGAGGCGATTTCGCTGGATGCCGGCGCTGCGGAAACCACGTTCGCCGAACTATCCCGCACCGCGATGACCAAGCTCTGTCATCACCTAAAGCGACTTCCGCTTCCGGTAACCGGCACTCGAGGCTTTGAGAAAGCCGAGGTAACCGGCGGTGGTGTTTCACTTCGTGAAGTCGACCCAAGGACGATGCAAAGCCGCCTAATACCAGGCCTGTTCATCGCAGGTGAAATTCTCGACTTAGATGGTTGGATCGGCGGTTATAACTTTCAATCAGCGTTCAGTACGGGCTATGTTGCTGGACAAAACGCCGTGAAAAAAGTGGAATAGGCTAAGTTTTCTAAGACCGCTTCCAGCATGTCTGCAATGGCGTGGAATTAAGTAGCGGAACGGCGCGAGCGGGCAGTTGATTTAGTTGTGGTTTGAATTTTAGCGTGCAAATCATAACCCGAATGCGTAAGCGAGGGATCGCAGTGGTCCCTCGCTTACGCAGCGG
>JAYVSE010000481.1:0-5959 GCA_043775635.1 Planctomycetaceae bacterium
TGCCGGGCAAGAACAATTGGGCTCTCTCTGGTTGCCTTGATGACATAATGTAAAGCGCGAATAGGCGTTCGACCCCGGGTCTCTCAACATCACTCGCCATGACGCGAAGTCAAGTATTGCCTTCCAGTATGCACAAACCTTGGGCCCCGTATTGACTGGTAACTGGCCGACAGTTACAAAAATTTCGGGGCTCAATACCATTCAGGGCGGGCTAGCTAGTCCCTACCTTTTATCCTCGCTTCCTTTCTGCCAGCAAAACCTCTCTGGGCTTCAACGCTGAATTTCAGCCCTTGCCTTATATCAACGCTGCAACACTCGATACTGAGCCTCCGGCTAAGAGCTACTCAGGCGGGAGTCACACCCGCTTGTATTCAAATCATTTCCAGAACGCACGTGCAACCGTTTGTTCGTCATTGTTGGTTCGTTGGTCGCGGCCTCACGCGGACCGCTGACTAGTTGCATCATAGACGATTTAGGTAGGCCGGACAACTCCGTGAGGATCGGATCGGGTTTTCGGGACAGGTCCGCAGACTCCGCCCGCACAAATCGGCGGGATTCGTCCGAGCAATCATCCGTCCGAGCAATCATCCGTCCGAGCAATCATTAAGTCCGAGCAATCAATTCGACCGAGCAATCATTCGGCTGAATGCAATCAGTCGCTGTTGCCGATGCTGGAGTTTAGCTCGCATCAAAGGTCCGCGAGTTGGTTGGCTCGGTACTGGGCGAGCAGAAAATCAACGGATTTGGGGGTCAGGCGTTTGGACCGACGAACGACTAAGCTCAGCAGCGGCGGGGGCCGAGTGAACTACAAATCCCAGAAAGTCTACCTGCCCCCGCCGTCTGTTGCAGCGCCTGGTTCGGCGTGCTTTGGTCGGTCTATTTCGTGGCTTGTGGCGTTGCAGGTTTCGGTTGTGGACTTCCCGGTTCCTCAAAGAGGTCGCACGACACAACAAACGCCACGGTCCCGTCCTTGAACGGTTGCAGGTAGAAGGGGTCCGGCGCACCCGGCCTATTAGCGTCGGCGTAGTAGACGAGGACTGTGACTGGCTTGGCCAGCAGTTTCGCCAGCACTGCCGGCTCGATTGGCTTACCATCCACACCGAACGCCCGAACGTCCTTACCGACTGGCTTCGGAGGCGAAGAGATACTGTACGTCTTGTACTCCCAGACCTTCTTCCCATCCTTCTCGACTTGATTGGCACCGAAGGAGTATTTCGTGAACGTCACCTGATCGCGGTCCTTCCCAGTGACCTGTGCGGTCAGAAGCACCGGAGCCGGTGCCTTGGGAATCGCGGGCGGCTCGTCGGCGGCGACCGAAAAGGCCGAGAGTGCGAGTAAGGTCACGACTCCAATCAACCGTTTCATAAGTCACCTCGTATTGTTAGCCGAACGAATATCAATCTATCCATCTGTACTCGGATGGATAGATTGTGCATTGAACTGAGACGCGGGGTTTTCGGGCCTTGGCTTCGACCTTATGCGGATAGTTTGCCTCGCGGTCTCTTCTGACTGCAGTGTACGGCAGACGGTTGGCAAATTGCAACTTGTTGAATGCAGAATCTCGCCTTCTACCGACTCGATTGATGCCGGTCGTCAGGGTTGATCGGGCCCGCGAATCGTGCGACTTGGGGACTAGGTAAAAATCTGTTAGAATTCGAAATTGAAAAGCTGATCGCTCGCCAAATTCTCCCTCCATTAAAAAACTCTCCGATATGCCACGCGCTTTTGCGTTTCTGCCTTTTGTGCTTCTGACCGTGTTTTGCTGGGGCAATTATGGACCGTTGATGCACCATGGGAACCTGTCGATGGGCGACGCGCTGCGTCCGTTCGTTGGTGTGGGTTTTGCCTATTTTTTAATCGCTGTCGTGGTGCCGTTTTTGCTGCTAAAGTTGATCGGCGAAAAAGGGGATTGGTCAGCATCAGGAATCATCCTCAGCCTGATTGCCGGAGCGGTTGGTGCGTTAGGTGCCCTGGGTGTGATCGTGGCGTTTAGCGCGAATGCAAAACCGGTATACGTAATGCCACTTGTTTTTGGTGGTGCACCGGTGATCAACACGTTGGTAACGATGGCGATGGGAAAGAATTTTGAGAAAATTCGCCCCATTTTTTTAATTGGTATTTTGATGGCGGCACTCGGGGGTGGCGGCGTGTTGTTTTTTCGGCCAGCAGCTCCAAATAGTGCGAAAGCGGCTATGCCGACCACCGTTGCGACGGACGCAACGTCCGCTGTGGTTGCTTCACCCGAACTAAACTTTCCGGTCATTATCGCGGCGGTTGCTGGAGCGGTTTTATCGTGGGGTGCCTACGGACCGCTGCTGCATAAGGGGCAGATGAAGATGGGTGGCAGTCGTCTTCGGCCATTTCTTTGCGTCGGGATCGCTTACTTTGTTATTGCGGTCGCCATGCCACTGCTGTGTGTCTCGTTTTTGCCAACAAAAGGCAGTTGGAACGCCATTGGCCTCGGCTGGAGTCTTGCGGGCGGAGCGGCTGGCGCGATAGGAGCTTTGGGGATAATTTATGCCTTCAATTTTGGTGGCAAGCCGATTTTCGTCATGCCGCTGATCTTTGGTCTGGCACCGATCATCAATACGGTCACGACATTGACGGAAAATAACAGTTGGGGACGGATCGATGTCAAATTTGTCGCCGCGTTACTTGTTACAATCCTGGGTGCGGTCACCGTGTTGGTGACGGCCCCCAAACCGGCTGCGAAGCCATTGGTCGCGGACGGTTCTGCGGGGGAGAAACCGGCCTCTGGCGACTCAGAAGCAGAAAAATTGGCATCAACTTGAGGCGACTGCCTTTGACTTATGGATGAATCGTAGTCATTATCCGGAATTGCGGGAAAGTTTTACGATTCATTTTTGCTTTCAATTCCTTCACGAGGTCCCTTGCAACGACGACTATGAGCGATACAGCGAACACTGACGTGGCTGCCACGGTTAACGCGATCGATGAACAGCTAGCGCATCTTTGGATGGTGCGAACTTTCATCAAACACAGCGACGAAGCCGCCGATGACGAGGAGCTGCGCGACATCGCCCGCGAGCTTTACGACTTCATTCTCGCTGTGGCACCCGCCAAGCAGGCCGAAGATGATGATGCCTATATCAAAATGGCAAAGAAGAAATTTGCGAAGCTGAAATCGGCAGCGTCGCTTTATGTAGATATCCAAGCAGAAGTCAGTAGCCATACGAACTTCGAGATGGCGGCCAAGTCGCTATCGCTTGTCGTTGCAAAAATTGGGCAATTGTTGAAGGTCTAAGTAGATAGTGAGTAGGATAGGCTTCTAGCCAGTCAATCGAGAAACGACAGGCTGGAAGCCTATCCCACGTTTTTATGTACCTCGGCGGTTTCCGTACCATCGAACATGCATACGATCGCAATATCGAAATCCTGCAGTCGTTGTGCGGGGTGCTAACCATTGCGACTGTCGATCGAGCGTTGCTGTGTCGATGCCTTGTGGCATGATCCAAACGTGATCGGCCGGAATTTCGAGCGCAGCAACGGCGGCAAGACACTGCTCAAAATCGGCGGGCGCGTCGACGACGAATTTGATTTGGTATTCGATTGCCGACTGGATCAATTTGGCGATGACGTCGGGACGCCATCGAATCTGTTCATGACGATCACTCCAATGCGAAGCGGATGGTTGCTGGTTGCTTGCTTGGTGCTCGGGACCTGCTTGGTGCTGGGCGGATGAAAATGTGAGCGGTTTGGAACTAGCCGCGCTAGCCATCGGTTCTGTTGGTTCAATTTCCACAGAAAACGCAGCGATTCTGGAACCCGCGGCTAGCGCCGTCGGCTCACCGGAAGACATTTTCATCAGGCCAGGCCCACTGCCTAGCAGTTTGGGACTAATCGACATCAGGTCAGCCGCCAGGGGACGGTACACGGTGCCAGCGGTTTCGATCGTCACGTGTAGCCCCTCCGATCGCAGCATTCCAACCAAGTCAACGCAGCCAGCAGGAAGCATTGGCTCGCCACCGGTTAGCACAACATGGTCACAACCCGAATGAACCGCTTGCTGTACCAGCGATTCGATCTCGATGATGTGTCCCTCGGGCTGCCAAGAAGCGTAGGGCGTGTCACAAAACCAGCAGCGAAGGTTGCATCCAGATGTGCGAATAAAAAAGCTTTTGGTGCCCGTCAGCAGCCCTTCACCCTGGAGACTTACGAACGTTTCCGTAATTCGAAGTCCATTTGAGCGAGCCGATTCATCGTCGCCCCGGTTGGGAATAACTTGTTGTGCGTGCATAATCTGGTGATCAATATTCAGTGGTGCGACCCTACCCAACGATACTCGAGAATTCAACGTGAGCGACTCTTTTAGTGACCTGCTGGAAGTCTTCAACAACCCCAGCCCCCATCGAAATTTTACGATCGAACACCATTGTCCTGAATTTACATCGGTTTGCCCAAAAACCGGCCAACCCGACTATGGAACGATCGTTTTTACGTATGTCCCAAACCAGGTTTGCGTCGAGCTGAAAAGTCTCAAGATGTACCTGCAAGCTTTCCGCAATGAAGGTATTTTCTACGAAGCTGTAACAAACCGGATCATGGACGACTTTATCGCCGTCGTCAAACCACGTCGGGTGACGGTTGAAAGCCGTTGGACGCCCCGGGGCGGTTTGAACAGCAATATCATTGTGACATATCCCGAGCCAAATTAACTCGCGCCAAACTAACTAACATCATGACAAACTCCATTCTTCTCAGCGGATTTTCTGACGAAGCAGCCAACGAGAAACTGGCCGTCCAGCAATACGCCGCATTCGCCGCGCTCGGTTTTCGGTATCACTCACTACGGTTCGTTGATGCTGGCCAAGGCATCAAAAACGTGATGCTGCTGACCGACGAGGAAATTGAACAGCTTAAAAAGATGCAAGGCGATTATGGACTGGCGGTCAGCAGTATCGGTTCGCCGATTGGAAAAGTGAAGCTGCGTAACGAAGACGATGGCACTTCAAACCGATTTGTACCGTTTGAGAAATATCTTCGCGAAGATGTCCATCGGGCTTGCGAATTGGCGGTTGCTTTTGGCTCGAAGCTGATTCGTGGGTTCGCGTTTTATCATCCGAAAGGCTCGTCACCTGTATCACATCTTGACCAAGCCTGCGAGCAATTGGGCCTAATCGCCGAAGTCTGCGACAAACATGGATTGACATTTGGACTTGAAGTCGAAGCTAACTTAGTGGGTCATACTGGTGACTTGTTGGCAGAAATTTTTAACCGCGTGAACCATCCGGCGATGGTGACGATTTTTGATGGCGCGAATATTGTAACGCAAGGTTTCACGGCTGACGAAGTCTATGCACAGTACTTGGTAATGAAGCCAAGTCTCGGTTGGCTGCACATCAAGGATTATCACGACCCGAACCCACGTGGCCGAATTGAGCACGTGGACGAGGCATCGCTAAGTCATTTCGTTCCCGCTGACCAAGGCGATTGCGGCCATGAAGCGATCCTTCGTGATTTTGCCGCGTACCTTCCCGAGGTTCAGGCCCGCATGAAGGCGCGAGGTGTCGAGGGCGTGTTTTTTGACCTTGAGCCCCATGTCAAAGGCGGCGGTCAATTCGGCGGGTTCAGCGGTCCCGATGGGTTCGGCGTGGCGACACGAGGCCTTTGTCGCTTGCTTGATTACGTTGGCATTGGTTACCAATTGAGAAGCTATAGCGATTTAAAGAAGCTCGATCCTAGATAACTAGACAACGCCAACTAGCGAATGAGTTAAAAGATTTGTGGGTTAAAAGATTTGGAGAACGGCGATTGTCGGCAGCGAAAAACCGCAGGTCATTTTTTAACCCCTCAATTTTTTAACCCGCTTTTTGACGGTGGATTGCGAAATTTTGAATCAATATTGTTCCGACCGGATGCTACGACGGGGTTCATCCCCGTCGGGCTATAATCACAACCAGAAGATGCTGGCGGAGTGAGCCTCGCTACCATGCGGCTT
>JAYVSE010000482.1:0-4393 GCA_043775635.1 Planctomycetaceae bacterium
CCAAGATCGCATCGCGCAAATTCTTGCCAAACACCCGAGTCTTTCCGCCGTCCGGATCCTCGAGAAGATTGCCAAGCCCGAAGGGAATTCGCCTGGATATCAAGGTGGAATCACTCAATTGCGAATCTACCTCAAATCGATTCGCCCGAAGAATCAGCGAGTCCACCAAGATGCACATTACGAATCAGGTGAAGCCATGCAAATCGACTGGGGCGATGTGGGGCCGATCCAAATCGGGAACGCCAAACGCAAGGTATCGGTCTTCGTTGCGGTGCTCTGCTATTCGAGAATGATCTACATCGAGTTCACGCTCTCACAACGCAAGAACGAGTTCTACCGCTGCATCGTTAATGCACTTAAGTTCTTCGCTGGTTCTCCGAAAAAGATCATCTTCGACAATCTCAAAGCGGCTGTCGTTAGCGGTTCAGGAAGAGAGATCAAATGATCAAAGTGCGTTCATACGATCGGCCAACGCCGCTGAGTTGGCTTGCGGTCTAGTCATTTCACAAAGTCTTAATGGTACCAGCAAAGAACGACTTGCTTTGGCGAAGGCAATTTTGTTGCAGGAGCGTTACGCGGACGCGCTGTGAGTTTTAGAATCGATCCCAGATTTTTCTAAAGATGCCGAAAATATGTCGAATAGCGACCGAAATCGATATCGCTTGGTTTAAAGCAATTCCCAATCAGCTAATCTCCGAAAGGATAATTCGTTTACAGCACGCTACGCATTTGGACACCAATCTACCTGTATTGCAAGAGCTGATCGCAGCCATCGTCGTAGACTCACCTGATGGCGATCAAAACGATCTCATCCTGTTCTGCATGGACTACATTAAGACTAGTGAGCAAAGTGGTAAGTTGTCAGCGAGTTCGATCTCGATGCTGGGTATCAAAGCGGCAGAAGGCAAGAAGTATAAGTTGGCGGAAAAACTATTTCGACGGTCGATTGCTGCTGGTAACCCGACACCGATCCTTTTAAATAATCTTGCCTGGGTTTTACTTCAGCAGTCAGATCCAGACTTAATTGACGACGCGTTAATCATTTCTAACCAAGCAGTTGAGGCTGGGCCTCATGAAGCTGAGGTTTGGAAGACGCGTGCGGAGATATGGTTGAAACAAGGAAGTACATTGGAGGCAATTTCAGATCTTGAACATGCCATTAAGTGCGGAGATAGAAATATTGAAGTGACAATGCAACTTGCAACGCTGTACGACGAAATTGGCTAAAGTTTGCTGGCCGACAAATATCGTGAGCGTGCAAAACGATTACGACAATGATTGCGTTTTCTTCGCGTCCTCGGAACAACGTCCAGCCCCCAAATGTGTTTTGATGACGCAGTGTTTAACTTGGCGGTGAGTACGTGGTTTCTCAGGACGCGGGCTAAAGACCACTCAACTTCCGCGTGGGCCCAATTTGCCATCCCGGATAGTTCTGTAAAGCAAGCTGCTCCGCTTGCAGGCTATCACGCGCATTGACAACCACTGAGAATGGATACCCGTAAGCGGTGTATGGTAAGAGTGTGACCTCCCAAACGGAAGTGATGCCTGTTGCCACACTGAGATATCCCAACTCAAGCTGCCGGAATTGCCGTTGACGAATCGCTTCGTTGCTTTGCAGTTGCGCGTAACTGTCCAGCATAAGTCGCTCGCGACTGTCTGTCGCGTAGCGGTCTTCTGCTGAGACGTCTTCTGCTCGTGATGCTAGCCAACGATCGAAGCCAGGGCGTACTAGTGCCGAGTAATTGGGCTCGAGAATTTCCGGCGGGATAGTAATCGAACCGCCACCCTGCAAGCTGACTTGGATTCCATCGACGATGTATTCAAACGGACCACCACCCAGTTTTGCGAGATGCTTTTCCAGTTCAACGACATCCTTCAATGGCGTTTTGTCAACAGTACCGACGACCGTAGGAAGGACTAAATCGTAAGCCACTGGTAACTGGCCTAACTTGTGAGCATCAACATAAATCTGACCACGCTCGCGACGGACAATGAACACTTGACGAGCGAAGCCTACCAGCGCGCCTTTGATTTCGGCACCACCCGCCAGTCGCCAAGACGAGGGATAGTCTTGAGGCACGGGAGCAACGGCACTTGCTTCTACTGCCGGTGTTACTGTCGGTGTTACTGTCGCACCCGGCCCAGCCTCCGGTTCGCCCAATCGTTTTAGCGTCCGTTTTGCGGCGACGTACTCCTGATCGACGGCTGACAACTGAGTGGTTTGAAGGATGACCAATTCACCGGTTTCGTCTTCAAGGACGACACGTTTGTCGTCGGCGGTAACGTACTTGGCGCTGACGACGGGTTGATCGCCGCTGCCTTTCCACTGCCGCGACTCGTTCGCCGTAGCAACGGAACCCAGCACACCCAATAGCATTCCGATCAGTTGAAATTTTAGCGACATTTTTTTTCTCCGAGAGTTTAGGTACGCTACCAAGTAGCAACCCATGTGCCAAACTACCCGATTACTTCGGCTTGAGTTGGCTGCGAAAACGACTGAGCATTCCGTCCAGCCCTAATGTGGTATCGATCTCAGTCCCAACGAGGTCGGATGGTAGGTCTTGTGCGTGTTCCGTTTGTTGTCGATACACCTGTTCGTCTGCATCGGAAAGCGAATTTGCTGATTGACTTCTAACGCGCAGCCGTTGGATCGCGATCTCTGAAGAACAAACGCAAGTCACCACCTGGACCACGCCGCCAGACGACCTTAGCGTTTCAATCGCGGTGCGCAGCGTTTGTTCATCGCCGAAGCTGCCGTCCACGACGACTGGGAATCCAGCTCGAATTCGTTGTTCTGATTGTTCGATCAGCTTGCGGTAAATTGCCTGCCGTGCTTGCGGATCATAGTGCGGCGACGACCCGTGTGACTTGCGCAAGCGATCCGTTGACAGACACTCGCAACCCAACTGCGCAGCTAGCGGTTGGGCGAACGTGGACTTGCCCGTCCCGCTGAAGCCGCGCACGATGATCGCCAACGGTGAACCTAATCGATCGCTGTAAGACTTGGCGAGATTAAGCAATCGTTTTGCTTCTGACTGGGCATTGGCTTCGGCGTTACTGACTGTTTGATCCATCCGAAGTGCCGCCACTTTGGCACGTACGCAGGCGCGGTAGCTCTTATAAAACCAAATCAATTTTTCACTCGGAAAATCGATTAAAGCCTCACAACAACCGCGTAGCACCTGGTCGCCAATCTCCGTCGCGCCCGCATCGTCGCAGGTCATGGCAAAGAAGCTAAGCTCGTCAGCGATATCAACCAATCGCAGCTCACGATCAAACTCGATCGCATCAATGATTGCGGGTGGTGAAGTCAGATACAAATGCTCTGCGCGCAGATCACCATGGCCTTCGACCACATGGCCAGATTGTACGCGATCGTCAAGTTCGCGTCCGTTTTGAAATGCGAACTGCAACTGTGCAGTATGGATTCGCTTGACGTCGCCTTCCGGCAATCCATGACGAATATCTACCAACTCGTGTAGGTTTTCGTTGATCCGACGAACGTACTTATCCCGATAGTTCGCCACGGATTCCGCGGGCAGTGACCGATAGAAGCGAATCAGGTGGAAGATCGCGTCGTCAAGATCGCGCTGAGTCCAGGAATGTCCGCGAATCAAGTGTTTTAAGCAACGAGCCTCGGGAAGTCGCTTCATCTTGACCAGCCAATCTGCAGCCGCGCCTTCGCCGCCGAGTTGCCATCGTCCATTTGGATCGCGGGCGACGGGAACGACCGCGAGATAAACATCGGTGGTCAATTGCCGATTGATCGCGACCTCTGCTTCGCAGGCGGCTTTTCGTCTCGCCGGCGTCGAGTAGTCGAGAAACTCGAGCTTGACCGGCTTTTTCAGCTTATAAACGAAGTCTTTGACTAGGTAGAGATAAGAAATATGCGTTTCAATCAGTTCGACCGTTTGCTCCCTATGCTCGTTCATCAACGCGGCGCGGATACCGCCCTGTAAGGCATGCTGTGATGATTGAGATTGTCTACCGTTCATTTCACGATCATGCAAAGCGTCTGATGGAATCAGGTCCGAAACTTCTGTGGTCTATCGAGCCACGTGCTGCTCAATCAACTGAATCATGGCATCCTTGGATTCGATGGCACCGACCGTCGTTGTTCTCGGGAACAGCAGTTTCGGAATTTGTCCGGCACCAGCCTTTTCGTAAAGCGTAACATGCCTCCTCACGTAGTCTCCCGGCAATGGACTACTTAAGACTGAATCGAGCTTGGTTCTGTCGAGCATCGACTTGGCTTTCACCATGGCTTGTGCGTAATTGGGCTGAGATTCAAAAAGATATGGCCCGTCCCATAAAAAATGCAACATTGGGGTAGGTGGAAGTTAGGGCAATACGTTATTTTCTGGGTCATGAGCAATGGATTGCATGTGACAGC
>JAYVSE010000483.1:0-18185 GCA_043775635.1 Planctomycetaceae bacterium
CTCCGCGAAAGAGCGCTCTTTCGCGGAGCGAAAGGCGACACTAGTCTCTGAACTCCTATAACCCCAATCCCAGTCCGTTGAACACCATATCCGTGGCACTAGCAGCACTTGATGATGTTTCGCGATTGTCGTCGGCGATATTGTTGAGGATATCGTCGAGCGCTACGACCTGCGGTGAATCGAACACCGACATGCGAGTCGGGTTTGAGTCAACGATCGACGGCATCTCAACCGTTTCGGCTAGCGCACGCTTCATCGTCGTGGTCGAAGTTGCCACCGTCAAAGGCGATGCAAGTAAACTATTGCTGAGCGGAATAAATTGCTCACCTTCACCGGCCGCCGCATTTCGTCGCGTTCTCGCAAGTTCGTTGATGACGACGAGTGCATCCTGAGCAGATACTTTCCCGTCACCATTCACATCCGGTAAGAAGCGTCCGTTGATGATGTCATTCATGTAAGCTGGGGGTGGATTTAGCGGTATGCTCGCTGAATCCGTGGGTAACCGGTTGCGATTGTATATCGCAAGCAAGTTAATCACGTTTAGGGCGTCCAGCGGCGTGACAACACCGCTCTTATTGACATCAAAACGCGCCAGCGGGTTCTGGAACGGATTGCTCTGCACGATGATCTCCGTGTCTTGGATTTCACCCGCGCTGACCGTTCCGTCGGTATCAAACGCAGTTTCATTCACTCCTAGATTAACGCGTTCGCTCAGCCGGAACCTTGCAAATGTTTTACCGTTCTTGGCGTCCGAGGGTACGCTGACCCCAAGCGTATTGACTCCGACCGAAATGATCGCAGAATTACCAGGGGCATTTGCTGAACGGAATCGAGTCACGTCACCACTTTGCAACGTACCATCTCCGTTCCAATCGACCCAAACGTCAACGTAGAACGGACGTTTATCATCATCGCGGATATCAACACTAAAGTTAGCCGTCGTATTGGCAACGGCTACCGTTGCTGCAAGCGTGATTCCGTCTTCGTCGTCACCATTGGGGAGGATTGCATCGGCTTCAGCAGTATTTGTCGTACCAAATTGGAACCCGGTGTCGATTCTTGCTTGAGGACCACCTTCAGCGCGTGAAGACAAGAACGGTGAGTTCGAACTCGGGACAAGAATTCTCGACGGAGCGTCGCCGAAGTCGATACCACCACCCACAAAAATCGTCAGTTCCGTTTTGGCACCACCAACGTCGTTGGGCTGCAGAATATTGCCGACGCGATCTTGCACATATAGTTTTTCAACAAAACCTGCACCAGTCACGGCATTGACACCGTTTAACAAAATTCGATCGCCGATGACTTCCTGGGTTACTCCAGCAAGATTGAGTCCGCTAATGGCGATTGCATACTTCTGGATCACGGTCTCTTTGTCGTCGCCAATAAGAATCTTGACAGGCGTTGTCGCTGGCTGTCCCGCAGCACCGACTGCGATCAGCGCCCCTGGATTCACACCGCGGCTGGTATCCACCGAGAACGAGGAATCGCCGCTTAAGGCAATTCGCCCTTCACCTAAGTTGACTGGCGTAAGTCCAAAGTTCCTAGCGAGAATCGCAGCAACAATCGAATTGGCCAATTGATCTAGAGGGCTACCGCTAACAAACAGTACAGGTATCGCGCCAACCGTAGCAGTCACACCGGACGTTGTAAGTTCAAACGTGCCGAGAATGTTTCCATTCCGAGCGATGACGAATTGATCGCCATTCTGGACAGTGCTGGAAACGAGGTTTCCTCTTGCTGGATCAACATCGGCTGGTATTTTTAGTCCAAAGCCGAATTGAGTTCCGATCGCACCCGTTACCGTAAAGATCGATGACGCATCAACGTTCGGATTGCGAACGACGGCAGTGAGTGTCGATGCGATACCAGTTTTCGCATTCAAGAGTTGGATGACTGGCTTGGTCGGAATCTCAAGTTCTTGATCAATGAGTGGTAATGTTGCTTTGATGTTCAGTACGGACGCATTGATGGCCTTTGCCAGCTCGCCCGCGATCTCCGCGACGCTGGCCGTTGAGTTGACATTGACAAGCGTGTTTCTGGTCGACGTTACCGGCAATGCATCGTTGCTGATTTCAAAATTGACGGATTGTGTTCCATCGAAGATGGTGATGATTTGGCCATCGACAATTTTTCCGTTTTCTTGATCTATCGTGATCGTTATTCCAAGTTCTGTTTCAAGCCGCGCAATCGCACTTGAACTTCCGCGCAGCTCCGTGACGCGACCGTCGGTGAGCGTCAACGCGTCTCCACCAAACGATATCAACGTATCTTTACGATCAAGCAACCGTACGACGTAGGTTGAATTGTTCTCCCAAATTCCCGCAATCGGCGAGATTCGCAAATTGTTGTTAGACGCATCATAGCCAACGCGGTAGTCAAGACCTTCGACCAGCCTGACGCCGTCACGACTTACCAAGACGGAGTTGGCAGTTACGGAACGATCGTCAATTCCGACACCGGGCGACGGTTCGGAAGGCCCGATGCCGTCAACGAGCTGAATTTCGAAAAAATCAAATACAGTACCAATTGCGACGGAGCTGGTTGATGCCACTCCACTTTCGGGAGCGAATGGTGTCACCAGTTTGACTCGTGGTCCAAAAGAGTCTCCACGGTCATCGGCTCCCCGATCTTTGAACACGCGTTCGCCAATTCCGCTTGGCGTGTCGACGAGCGGGTCGTCGACGCGAAGTTGACCATTGACATCGAAGCGTGGCGCAATGATCGGTGACGGAGGCAATCCAATCGCGTTCCGGACAGTCGCTAGCGAAGGTCGGTCCAATACAGAATCGATGGAGCTATCGATCAAACTGACGCCCGCGCGGGGTGTAAAAACAAGTCCGATTGGATCGACAAATATATCAACCGTCTCAGGAATTTTGAGCGCGAATGAACCTTCTAAATTGGTCGTCGTCGCGTCGGCGGCATTTTGAAAATACGCAGACCCGCCGACGACCGTTAAACCGCTGCGGGAGTCGATCGAAATGCCAGTTTGAGTATTGGCAATGACGTTGTTGAGCAAAGTTGGAGCAACGCCGTCTCTAGCGGAGATTCCTTGTCGTCCTAGCTGATAGTCGTAGGTCGGAACGGTTGATAATGCACCTACCGCATCAATGTCCGCACCAATCGCAACTGAAGCCGGGCTAGGAATTTCGCGCAAGTCCGTTATTCGGACAAACGAAAATCTGTCGTCCAATCGAGAGGAAAAATTTCCAAACGTATCTTTATCGATGTCGATCTGATTGTCTGTCCCAGCGACGATGCCCACTTCGATAAACGATACATTGTCACGACTGACCTCAACCCGTACCGATTCAATGGACCCCGTTTCAAAAATGACCAAGTCGGGGCGAGCGTCACCGCTGCCCGTCAGGAAGTTGTCAACAAACTGAACCGTCAACACACCGCCGCGTCCTAAAGAAGTGGTAGCCACCGGAGGGTCTGCTGGATTCTGATTAGGCCGCGGCGCGATGGGTTCCAATCCGCGCCTAAGGCTATCGGGAGCTCCGAGCGACTGTTCTGGGTCATCAAACACGCTTGAGAGGCCAGTGCCACGAGTATAAGTTGCGACCCGATCCGCGAACGATATATTGCCACCAGCAAACTCGATATTGGCAAACGTCGCAGCGGGAGATGATGGTCTCAGTGCCAGTGTTCCACCGATAACCGTGTTATTAAGTATGCGGTCGAACGGCACTGTATCCGCTGCTGACACCGCAATAGGCGCGTTGGGGGCTAACCTCCTGCTGTCGGGCAAACCCGAGATCTCGATACCAGACACTTGGTTGTAAGCGAGCACATTGCTTTGTACGACTACGCCAGGCAGAAGCCTCTGTGCATTCAGCTCCACTAAATTCCTTGGGTAGCGAACAACGGACGACGACTCACGAGTATTTCGAAAGCCGCTATCGGTTGTTGTCACGCCGGTACCAGAGCCTGTTTTCCCGGTGCTAACGATGGTCTGCCCATAATTCAGGTCAATGCCCACGGACTCACTAAAGGCAACTCGGCTATTTTCAATCAGGATAATCCCCTGATCCGATCGATCGCGATTCTCATCACCTCGAAGATGACGCGGACTGCTGGTTACGCTAGGGAAATTTAGGCTAGTGAAACCAACAAATTCAGAAACGTCCGCATTGCCAGAAATCAACGGAGTTCCTGAAAGCTCGATGGATTGAGGCGAGTTGGACAGGCTTGCGTTCAGCCCTAACCTCGCGCGAACCGTCGGCGCGTTGATGGCTGCGACGACAGCACTCAACACTGCGGAGTTCTTTGTTTTAACCGTGGTCGTGGCGGTGAAAAATGGGATCAAAATACGTTCTCGCCCAGGCACCACGTTGTTACTGACGCCAACCGCCGTTTCCCTATCAAACTCAAATACTACGAAGTTGGAACCTTGCGCAATTCGGAACGAAGCGCCATCGACGATTTTGGCTTCAGGAGGCAACGTAACCACCTGATTTGAAACGCTGATCGCGCCACTAAAATTAGTGATCGTTACGTTTCCGAACATGTTGATGGTATCATTGCCACCGGCTCCATCGACCCCATCGCTACGAACCGCTACGACGTCGATCAGCGACCGGACCGCAGGCGCATTAATCGCATTGATCATCGCAATCGCCACAGCGCCAGCCCCGTCATCGCCTGGCTTGAGCTTCAATGAACCATCCGTGTTAAGCGAGCGACTCGATGGGATAACGACCGGAACACGACCCGGCGTCACGCCATCGCCGACTCCATTCGCGACTTCGATATCAAACTCAAATGTAATGGTGTTCACGCCATCCGAAATTTGGAACGACGCACCATCGACAATGCTGGCTGACGAAACCACACGGATTGACTGCCCGCTTCCCAAGCGTTCATTGGTGTCAAACGTGCGGAACCTTGAGTCAACACTTGGGATCACAACTCCGTTAGCATTTACATTATTGAGTGAGCTGTTGACATACTCGCTTGCATCGCGAATCTCCAACTGATAGCTGCCGGTGACCGTTACGTCATTGGTTGAAGGCGGGTTGGTAAACGTTGGCGAGGCATCGAGGCTAAAGGCGGTTTGCGCAGCAATTGCAATCGCATTAGCAGCAATTTGTGCAGGCGTAGGATTAGCAGGCAACGGTGCAACACCTGCGGCAGTCACCAACTCGCCGCGTTCAGCAAAGCCAATCACGAAATCGTCAACGTATACCCCTTCAAAGTTGTTCGCGGTAGACCTAGCGATCCCATTACTTCCAAAAATGTCGCTAGAACGCAATCCCGCAAGTCTAAATGGGCCAGCATTGCTGACGACCAAACCCGGCAAGGTAATTGTCGATCCGGTGACGGGATAAGCCGAAGCGATGCCACTGCTAAACTGACGGGAGATAGCCCGCTGCAATTCAAGGGCTACTTGATTTGCGGACATCGTTGCATCGAGCGCAATGGGAATACCCTGAGTTCCAGGTGCGCCGGTCGCTACAACAAGACCATCCGCGCCACCCGACGCAGCAAATCCACCAGTGATTTGGAGACGCGAGCCAGTCTGCACGACTCGCAAGTCCGAAATCAACTCAACCGTTGCAGCATAGGGACCCGCCGTGCCAGCGCTTCCCGAAGCAGAGACCGATGGATTGTAATCGCTATTTCCACCGCTGCTAAAACCAATATAAATCGTTTGAGCCGTTGGAGAAGTAAATTCAACTGGCGCTGGTGATGTTCCGATCTTAAGCTGATTTCCTGACGAATCAAACAACCGAACATTACCCACAAAAGCATTGGGTACCGTCGGTGACATACCAACACGAATCGTCGCGTTGGCTGGGATTTCAAATCGGAATAAGTCAACATCTTGCGCAGTTCCGAGAGCCCCGTTGCCAGTGAGGATTACGTTGCCAGAAACCTTCGGGAGCGAAGTCGCAGATAGCAACTCGTCGTTTGGCTCGGCTAAGAAGCTTGTCGGAACCGTCGTTGTTGGGACACCCTTGGTTTGGATTGCAGCGGCGAGTCTTGTTGCGACGGCATCTGCGGTGAAGGTTGATAATAAACGATCGCCATTTTTTTGCAGCTCAACATTGACTTCACCTGCATTGACGATTCGCAGGCCGTCGTTAAGCACATAAGTCACTCCACCGACCACGGCGACAACTCGGCTGGAAGCAGTGCTGCCAAGTTGAGCATAAAAATTTGCGATCTGCACACCGGATGGCACACTCAGGCTTGCGCCCAAGTCAAGTTCGAACGTCCGCCCTGAAATTTCAATCGTTTGGCCATCGGCGAGTGCATTGCCAGCGAGAGCGTGAATGCCTAAAGTGCCATCACCGAAGGATGCTCCCGTGCTGAACTCGACCCGTAACCGCAAGTTCTTGCTACCAGCAAAAGGACCCAAGGAGACTCTTGCTTGTCGCCAAGAATTCGTATTGTCAAAAAGCGGTTGGACCGCCACGCTGATGTCGTCAGCGTATTGCTTCGCAATTTCTGGCCTGACACTTTCAGTCGGATCATCAAATTCGTCGTCGAAGGTTGTGCCGGGGCCAGTGGCAAGATTGTTCGTTGCTAACAGGTGCTCGACACCGTCTTCAGTGATCGCATATACGCGGAACGCATCTCGACCATCGACGCCATCCGTTGCTAAGAAATAATTGAAATACAACGTCGGTAAATCGGCCGCTGAATAGCCGGACAGATTGAATGCATTGCTCTCAATCGCACCTTTTGCTCCGCCGGGGAAGTTGTAGGTGTTTTGCACGCCTTGCCCATCTTGACGGGGGACCGCAAAAGGACTGTTCGCGTTACCGGAGATCAGGTTCTGGCCAGCGCCAAAGTAGAAGCTTGACCCGCCGGAGGTTGCCGGACGCGCGCCATTGTCGGTCGCGTCGATTCCGTGGCCAGGATCGGCGGCGCGCCGCTCGCTGACGTGAAACAGGTTGTAATCAAGCGTACTGAAATCGATTCCCGTAGTGTTGGGGCCGATATTGATGCTGGTAGCGCCGCCAACGAAAACCGGCTGCAATCGCCCCAGCGTATCGAACGCGTAAACGTCACCAGCAAACGTAACGCCAAACAACAGGTTTGCGAATCGTCCACCTTCAACACTCTGCGGGCCGACACTCAAACCTGAAAAGTTAAGTCCAATCAGGTCAGTTGCCGTCGTAACATAGTTGCCGATTCGTCCTGAAACGTTAAGCGTTGGGTCCAGCGTTGGGTCCGCTACGACATACAAACCACCGGCGTCAGAAACGGCATACAGCGAATTACCAATGGTCGCGATGCCGGTGACACGGCCGCCTGGTGGAACACCACCCACAGAGAACGATGGATCAATGTTATTGAGTAAAACTCCGCCTTGCAAAGCCACAACGCCACGGTCAGCCGTGGCAGCAATTCCCGCAGCCTGAATACCTACAGTACTGTTGATCACCTGCGTGATCCGAATTGCAATGGATTCTGCCGTATCAGAAACAAGGAAACGCACGCCACTCGATCCGACGGAGACGCCTGTCGTTCCGGTCTGGGTAACGATATTACGTGTTGTCAAATTGCTGATATTGGTCGTCAATACATTCCGGAAGTTCACGCGGTTTCCCGCAACCGCTCCACCTGTCGCAGCCGCGACCGCTTGTGCAAGCTCATCGCCGGTGAAGTTTTCACGAATCTTGATGACATTACTGCCTGGGATATTGGGATCCGATGAACCAGCGGTCCCCTCGACGGAAAGGCCTGAACCGGCAACGACAGGCGATACCGTGACCGAATCGCCTGTCAAGTCCACGCGTCCTTGACCCGGTGTAGCGAAACCTTTCGCTAAAAATCCAGCTCCCGTGATCGCTGTTGCGAGAGACTGCGCCAATAAGTTGCTCTGCGCACGAAGCACGAACGGCACCGAAATCGCACTAGGATTAGCGAGCACGCCATCGGAATCGAATTCGAAGACTCGAGTCGTACCTGCGATGTCACGGATGGTTACGTTGGCCCCATCTATCACTTGAGTCGAATCAATCACGATGACCGGCCCACTGTCAAGTTCGTAAGCTTGGGTACCGGTTGATGTTGTCAGACTAAAAACGGTACCGTCAATTGGGAATGATCCCAACGTTGAGTCGGTCACAAAGTTCAACACAGGTCCACTGTCGAGTTCAATACGAAATGGAGTCGAACCCGCACCGGCTGAGATTGAGAACGCATCACCGTCATCAAGGAGAACGGTAGTTCCACCGGCCGCGTTAACTCGAGTCGCGTCCGGCACAACTAGTTGCGTTAGCACCGGTGTGATCCCTGGTCCTGCACCCGTTTCAATGTAGCCACGTTCGCGAATCTGAGTGCCTGCTCCATTAGCTCGCTCGTCAATGGTTATGTTACCGAAGGTCCGTACTTGTCGATCGGGAGTCCCCAAACCTGTTACTCTGCCGGATTGCGGATCGAATGCGTAAAGAATGTTTTGGAAGTACCGACCGTTCACACCGTTGGCAACGATGTTACGATTGAACGGACGATTACCAACGATAAATCCAAGACCATTGGATCGGTACGTCATCCCCTCAACTTGGAAGCCATCATTGCTATCGACAACCGTTTGCCTGCCTTGCACAATCGGTCCGTCTTGAAAGGTCTGCAAGCCGCTAAAACCAACGTTGGTTGCCGCTCCGGTTTCACCGTCGATTCGAGTATACGAATAAGCAAGGTCAAGGTCCGCATTCACCGTATTATTTGGAAAGGTGTAGGTGAATAACTCGCCGTTGGGGTGAATGGAAAAGTCTCGAAACCCATTACCTTGTGTCGAAATACCCGCATAGGATGTTCCCGTAAGTGCATTACGGAGTCCAATAGAATTTCCGCTTTGTGAGAAAAGTACAACGTCGTTAAGCGTGTATGGAATCACGGACTGCGATACTTGTGGAGGGGCGCCCACACCTGTGGCTGCCCGATCCGTAAACGTCGTATCAGTGGCGTTCAGTTCAGCGACTTTCAGGAATGCCCCTGCAGCGCCATTGGCACCAATGGTTGCTCGGTACAGACGTCGACCAGTAAACCCGGAGTCCACCGGAATGACAGGTAGCCGACTTAGAGTAATGCCACCGACTGCGCTAAGCGTTGCCTCAACAGTACCGCCACTAATGGCACTTTCACTCGTCGCAGAAAAATAGGAAATCCGGTACACGTAGGTCCCGGTAGAGTTCGGACCAACTCCCGGAACTGCTCCAGATCCCAAAACCGGTAACAAAGTGATCAGCGAGCCAGAAGGAGCGCCACCTTCGTTAAATAACATGGGAATCGTTGGCTTGCCTGCGGTACCTCCACCGACAGATTCGATATGGTCTTCCGCGATCCGGGTAATGGAATCGATCGGCTCCAGTCGCAGCAGTGGGTTTAACGTCACTGCTGTTTGAAACTGATTCAGTACCGTAGGAATCCGCGACTGATTGACAACCGCGACGAAGTAATTGCCCTCGGCAAGTTCCGCTGCGCCAATAAACGGATCTCGCGTACCGGCAGATCCTTGGGCTAAGTTATTGGTGCTTGTCCCTGCAATCCCCGTCGGCTGATCGTCAGCGATATTGCTGTCGCCACCGACAAGAACCAGTGCTCCGGCTGAGTTGAAGACATAGATAGCCACGTCGCTGCGAGCAAAACCATCCGCGTAGTCAATGTCGAAAATTGTTGAAAGATAAAGTCCCGCAGCGCCCTGGGTGAGGTTCTGGTAGTTGACATCGAAGCGATACCAGTCGGTATCATCCGCACCACTGAGCACACCGCCCACACTTTTTGCTAGTCGATCGCTAGCGAGCGGGCCAATGTTTTGTGTTAACGCAATATCCTGATTCACCGAGAACAGTCCCAGCGGTTGCGCATTCGCAATGAGCTCATTGATGCCTGCGGTTTCGTATTCGTCGCCAGCGAGCGGACTGTGAGTTGGTCCACCGATGACCTGAATTCCGTTGGCCGCGAATCGGACATCGCCAAATCGGATTTGGGTTCCCACGGTTTCATCTGCTTCTCGTAGCCGAACTTGCAGTTGGTAGGTTCCGGAGGTCACACCATCGCGCAGCGCTCCTGGCTCGGTCATTCCACTCGATGTCTTGATATTACTGCTTCGCACCCGGATGTGATAAAGATTACGCTGCCCAGCTAACTCAGGCAGAACTAAACGAAGGCCAGCATCTCGAGCGTTTGTCGAGAAACTGTCTTGATACGCGGAAATGGCCGACTTCGCTGCGACAGGAAGCAGATTGAGAGACCTTGCTTTGTCGGCTGTAAAACGTGGATCGGGGGTGAGACGCTGGGAATCACCTCTCGCTAAATCACCTCTCGTTTCCGACAATGAATTGTCTGACAGTGCTAACGTTACCCCGTTGGCATCGATCAATTCGACGACCGTGTCTAAGCCTGAACTCGTCTTGTCAATGTCGATCCAAACCTGTGTACCAGCAACACCAATGAATGAATAAACGTCATTGTCGCCGGGACTTAGAATGGCACCGTTGACTACGAATCCGAGACGTCGATTTTCATCGCCAGAATCAAGGCTCGGCGCAAGTTCGCCCAAGAATTGAGATTGGCTTGGTACTGAGTTTGAATCGATCCGATCAGTAAGTCGAGTTTCAATTTCGGCTGAGACCGAGACGTTTCGGTCATTCGCAGCCTCGCGAATCGTGATTCCATCCCAGCTACCGATTCCTACAACATTTCGAGGAAGCTGCGGAATGTCGGGATCTGTCGGATCCGACGGTAATAACTCAACAAAGTTCGTTACAGTGGCATTCGAATCGTTACTGTCAAGTTCCCACGCAAATGCTGTCCCGATATCGGCGGGACCGCTTGCGGTGCTGCTACCTGGAAAAACAGGGTCGGTCGTCGGTCCCAACATTGGGTCAAGAGTTCCAGCTTGTGTAAAAACTTGGCCTTCGAAGTTCTGAGGATTCAAGAAAAACTGATTTACACTTGCCGCCCAACCCGTATAAGCCGCGTTGATTTGATCGATACCATTTTCCGCGTAAACCCCACCGTGACTAAAACCAACTCGAGTACCTTGGTCTAGCACCACTGCCCTGAAATCCGCCGCACCGGGTGTACCTTGAGAATACAAAACATCATCAATTGCACCACCAATATTAAAGTCCAAAAGACTGATCACCCGAACACGCGGACTGACAGTTGGCAAAATAGTTCCTCGCGTATTGCCGATCGCCAGCCCGTCCGTGGTTGTAAACTTAAGCGTTGTGTACATCACGGCGCGATTATCGAATAAGAAAGTCTCTGCGACCCATCGCAATAACAGTGGGTCAGCGACTTCGCCAGGAAAGAACAAGTTGAGACGTCCTTCACTTCGCACGCGATCAGGATCGCCAACGACGGGTTGAGCAAGAACGTCGATTGTAGATGCGCTGAGCAACTGTGGTGCAAGATGCGCGGTGCGCACACCTCCCGAACCATTGTCAACATCAACGACGGTCTCGTACAAAAAGTTTAGATTCTGATTCGCAAGTTGCTGCGATGGGGTAACGGTTTTATCGTTACCAGTGACGTTGACCGTCGCAACACTAGCGCCTGATGCAACGTTGTTGACTTGGAAATATCCGAGCACGTTGTTCGCAACGTCATTGTCAATCGTCAAGTTGTTAGCACCGTTCTCATCGGCGCGGCTATATTCCTGTCCAAGTGGTAAAGATGCGCTCGGCAACGGCGGCACGGTGCTGCTCGTAAGGACGGATTGCAGGACGCCATTGTTATCGGAGTCCACCGCCTGACGGCCAGCCGGTGAAAAACCCGCCCCGATCGTATCGTCTGTCAAAGCGGTCAGAACCACAGGGAAGTCCGGTGTTCCAATGATCTGAAGGCTGCCGCCGATTCTGTCAGCAATGTCCACAAACTGCGACGTCGCTGAAACAAGCGTACCGCCAGCGACAATCCCAGCAGCCCTTTCTAGCACGGCTTCGCCATTTTCCACTGGCAGGACACGGTCGATATCTGCGAATTTTACAACAAGGCTACCGCGAGCATCGCTTTGCAATCGCAGGCCACCATAGACGTACTGATTGGGAACCTCGATCATATCACGAACAACGTGAACGATGTCCACGTCATCCCACACGACTTCGGTGGCAACCTGGCCGCCACGAACCTCCAGGCCATTGATACTTTTGCTTCTTTCCGCGACGGAGGCACTATTATCCAAGCGATTGCGCTGGATCAGCGGTCCCGAATTGGCGGTCGCGGCAAAGGCGTCAATCACTCCACGACTTCGACCATAGTCAGAAACTTCGTTCCAGACAAAACTGTTGACGTCGAACGACAACGCCGGCCCTTCAAATGCCACGAAGTCATTTCGGATCACGATTGGTTGAGCTCCACGCACAAAAATAACGCCACTCGCATTCGCGCTTCGTCCAGCTCGATTGGGATCGTCATTGTTAACGGTTCCACGACCATCGGCAATCTGCTCGACCTGACTGTTCGTCAATCGTAGTTCGCCTTGGTGAACTTCAATTGCATTAAACGAGGCAAAGCCCCCATCAATGCGTGTAACGCCGCCTGCACCTGCGATCAACGCTTGGTCGATGCTGGCGCTGGAACTGTTCCCGACGTAGATGCCACCCCAACTTCCTGGTTTTGGCTTGACGTCTAAAGCGTCTGTCGGATTCGTATCGAATGACCGCGTATCGAACGACCCGCTGGCCCCAAATCGCCGATCGTCGATTCCTGTAATGATAACGTTTGACTTGTCGGTCCCTTCGGCAAATAGATCCGCACCAAACGTCAAATCGATCCTGGCACCACCCAACTTCACGATCGTACCGGGATCTACTTTCAAGCTCGCATCGAGCCTCGCCACCAGTCGGCTCGGGTCGGGCAACGAGCGAGAACCGCTCGCGACCTTATCAACAAAAACGGTATCGGTACCGTTAAGTTCTGCGACCAGCAAGAACGAACCAACCACTCCGTTCACGACTGGGGCGCGATACAAGCGTCGAGACGTAAAACCTTCACCCGGTTCGTCGGTTGGTAATTGTTGGACGGTTGGTAATTGGCTGAGTTGGACTTGCCCCAATGCAGACAGTGTAATGGGAGTGGAGGGGGCACTCGCCAGGCTTTCACTCTGTGGCGATGCGAAGGACAGACGATAAGAATATGAGCCGGCTGGCACTTGCCCACCGCCTACCGCACCGACCCCGCGTATGGCTAGGTTCGACGGTGCTGCTGCTGGCACCGTTGCACCACCCGCGGTGCCTTGAACGGTTAAATTTTCGGTCAACACATGGACGATATCGGTATCATCAAAGCGTGCTTGTTTGGTCAATTTTTGCAGCACATCGCCCGTTCGGGTGGTGATGCGCACAAAAAGTCCATTGATTGAGTTATCGACAACGGTGTTGCCGTGGACCTCAGGTCCAACTCTGGTCACGCCGGAAACGAACGGTGTGGTTGGCTGGAAAAACGGTTCTGCAAACCGAGATTCGACAAACGTATCTGGGGTCGCCGCGATCGCAGCGTCGGCGCTCCTGCTAATACGGCTGTTGACGACGGTCGCACGTGTCAACGCGAGTTCCACGGGCGAAACAACGACAGATCGCCCATCAACGCGAACCTGACCACCGCCATTTTTCAGGTCGGCAAACTGAATGTAATTCAGAAAGATACCCTGATTTTCACGATTCACTCGATCTGTGTTCGCGAAATCCAAGTCAGATCGTAAATCGATGCCGCCCCAGTCGCCTGGTGACCCAGTGGCGTTCAGCTTGGCAACGCCACTGCCGACACCGAACGTTAAGTCACTTGTACTTGTAAAATAGACGCTTCCTGGAACCGGCAATCCATCTTGATCGAGGGCCACAAATCCACTAGCGTCGCGAAGCGTCGGGGTTCCTAAAATCTGAATATTCGCGTTGCTACGGTTGATCAACGGCGCGGTGCTGCCGACTCCGACTCGGGACGATCGCATTTTGAAAATGGCTCCCGCATCTATGATTAATTGCACTCCTTGCGGGACGTCCAGCGTCGAGCCATCCGCAAACGCCGTACCATTGGTTGCAAATCCAACCTCGTAACTGAAGTTGTCTACAATGGTTTCAACCTTACCGTCGACACCGCCATTTCCCAACACGTGAATGGTTTTACCTGGTGTGGCCGATGAGATCGCTGAACTCAGATTGCGGAATGGCTGCGAAATGGTTCCTGATCCAACGCTGGTCGCCGCTTTGTCAACGTAAATCGTATCGGCGACAGTTGCGGGGACAAACCAGAAGTTAAACACCCCGCCAGGCTTGCCATCGGCATCACCGTCCAATGCGTTCTTGAGCGCTCCGTTGTCTTTGATTCCGTTCGTCACGATCGCGTGTGTGGTGATGCGAATATCGTATTTACCTTCGCTCAACCCGCCGAAGCCTGTTCCGGCTGTATTCGGGTTGTATCTATTGTTGCCCGATGCACTGACTCCCAGGAAATAGGTTCCCGCTTGTAACGCATCGACTTCTATTAAAGAGTCGTTACTAAAATAGTCATCATTCTGCGCAATCTCCTCCAGCAAGTTCGTTGTGAGATTTCGGCGGTACAATCGAAGTTGAGTGTTGAGCAAGCTTGAGTCGGTCAGACGCTCGGCAAATGTTTCGATCGATACCTTGGCGGCCTCTCCCAAAATGGTGAACTGATAAAGATCGATGTCGGTACTGTCGGGACGATACAAGTATTGTCCATTGACTATGTCCGTGGCGCTCGGGAACGATCGCTGCCCAGTCGTGCTCACCAACGGGACAGTGTGAGGAGCAGCAGTACCAATGTTAGTCCCACGATTTGGAGGCAGTGGCCCGGTCGCCAGCAGGCCCTTTACAGCCGTGATCGCGATGAGTCGGTTGACGAGTGGATCTGCCGCTACGGCGTCAAGCAAGTCTTGAAGTTTCGTTGAGTTGACAGAATTGTTCGCCGTACTTGAGCCCAACGTGACAATCAGACGATTGGTTAAAACCTGAAACACAGGAACGGGCGTCGCCGCTGTTGGGTTTTGACGAAATTGGACTTCGGTAATTCTTGTACCGCCAGGAACATTGAGCGACTCGATGCTGATCTCAGCATTGTCTACTTGGTTCCCCAGAAGCGTTCCACCGATCAGTCGTTCCAAGATTTCGCTAGTGCTCTGCGTCGATGACCCAGGCAGTCCGTCACCGGATCCGTAACCCAATAGCTGGCCTACCGCCAAGGATGCACCACGAAAGAACTCCGCGCCAAATAGGTCGTCGTCCGATTGCTCGAAGTCCTGAAAATCCATGACCACCAAATGGTCATTGTCGGTATCGCGAGTTGCAACGGCAATACCGCCTGGCTCACTTTTGGCACGGATGTCGGCACCATAGAGATCGCCGACCACGAACTGGAATGCTCCCGAATTCGCTGCCGCACGCTCGTCTTCAATGAATTGAACGCCGAGGTATTGGCTGAAGAGCGACAGCACCTCGCGAACGCGAGTTTTCTGCTGGGAACTGATGAGATTAAAATACGTCTGCGAAATGTCCTCACCAGAGAGATTCGGGTTGTCCCCTTTAAATGACGTGGGGAAATTGTACCGAATGGTGGAAATTCCATTTTTGGAATCTGCGCTGCCGCGAAAGGCGCCAAGGGGTACTGTCCGATTGTCTCGCCCTGCATCTTCTGGCCGAACATTTCGAGTTCCCGCAGCCCCTGCCCCAGGAAAGTTCAAACCAAAGTCAGCTTGGTTATCGATACTGCCTGTCAGCCGAACCGACGTTACGCCGGTCTCGGGATCTGGCCGCAAATCAGGAGTGACGCGAAACGCTGAAGCTTCGGAATCTCCTGGTTCAATACCAACGGGCACAGTGGTTGGCGAAGCGGCCTTCGTCTGTGCATTACCGATTCGCAACCGTGCCGCGCCCGTTAGAATCGTCCCGGAGATCGGGTCTCGTGATCGGCCCAACGGATCGGGAAACGTCAGACGGACAATGTTGCTGCTCGGGTCGTAATCAACCGTTTGTTGCCCACTGGTCGTTGTGGTCGGATCACCCAATTTGCCGAATCGGGTTGGATAGATCGTGACGTCATCGGCGGGATCGAGTGTGTCGCGTGTGAAGATTAGTTGATAAAAACGAGGATCTTTGGCACTTGCAACGTCAAGGTCATCCTCATTGAAATAAACCTCGACAACGCCAATTTCGGGCGACAACGCGCCCGTTAAGCTGTTGCGGCGAATTGGTTCCGGAACGACAGCTAGGACCTGTGGGGCGAGGTCGAGCGTAAACGCTTGCGAAATCGATTGGCCATCGTTAAACGCATCGCCGAGAACGCTCTTGATTGCAGCGGGACCAGAACCAAAAATGTCGATTCGATAACTATCGCTAGGCAACGGTTCCGAGAATCTAAAAACAATCTCGCTATTGGAATTTCCGAATCCAAGGTACCCAGGCTTAATGCTTGTATCGAGAAAGTTTGCTAAAGCAATCGTTTGCGCAGCGCCAGCAAGATTTCCGATCACTGTATTCAGCGATCCGAGTTCGAGTACCGGAATCACTAACCTCGTCGCCTCGACACTGTTATTGATCGCGGCAAACAACTGTGCGACCGTTGTTTCGTTTCCGGGGGTGCTGTTCAGCCGAACGGTAACCGTGGTTCCATTCACCAATACCAACGGTGCCGCTGCCTGTCCGACATTGACCCGCTGTAAAACCACTTTCACATTTTGGCCGTCTGCCCCTGGGAATGCCGCAATGAATCGAACGTTCACTGCGCGGTTGGTTCCCAAGTCAGATTCGGCGGACGCAGTCCCGGCACCACGTAGCGTCAGCACAGGAACGGCAATTTTACGAGTATCGATCGCAGTCGCCGTCGACCCGGACACCGAGGTAACGTCAATCAAGTTTTTAGCGACTGGATGAGCCGTAAGCGCGCTGATCACTTCACGCACCTGAGTGAACCGTGTGGGATCACTGTTCAACGTGATTGTGATTTTCGTCGGCTCAACGATGTTGGTCGTGAGCGGATTGTCGGTAACGACCGTAATGATTGGCGCGGTCGTCGACCGTGCGGTACTGTTGAACTCAACGACGACCCCGTTGCCAGCGGCTCCATCTCGCTTGGACCGAAATTCAAGCTGGAATGCACCATTCGAACCCAAATCCGTCAGCGCTCGCGCGGGCAGACCCGAACCACCTCTCGTAACTTGAATACCCTGAAGGTCATTATTAGTGAGCCGAACGTCTTCATCAAACTTAAAAACAAGTTCTCGAGGCGAGCTTGTCAATTGCGCTCCGTCCACCAAAAGCTCTGAGGGATTCTGCTGAATCCCAATTAAATTCGGTCCAGCCATCAGGTGACGATGCTCAAGCGACTCCAGCAAGGAACGACGATCCATGTGCTTTCGCTGGTCGCGCAGCCGCTTTGCAAAACCCCGTAGCAGACGCCCCGGCTTTGCTTGACGAGAACTCTCGGGGTTCAATGACGAGTCGCCAGAAGGACGATTATTCGAATTGCCGATGGACATCCACCAACCTCTTATAAAACAATTGGAGCGGTAATTTAGCGGAAAACGAGGGCCTAAAGCGACGATTTTGACTCGCCGATCAGCCGACAATACATTTCTGGTCAACCAACAAAAACCAACCAAAAACGTGTTAATTTGGACAAGACAGGTCGCCTGGGGCCATTTGTTTGGCCGCCACTAAGTGTAATTCGACCCTGCCACGAATCAACGAAAATCGCTATGGCAACAGAGTTTACGTACAGCCGTGTGGGTTGTAGGAATCAAATCAACGCGCATCTTATCCGCTCGCTTCGACTAACCGGCACAATCGAAAGTTCCCGACCTGTCAAAACAGGCAACGATTCATCAC
Organism: Planctomycetaceae bacterium; assembly: GCA_043775635.1. Taxonomy (GTDB): domain Bacteria; phylum Planctomycetota; class Planctomycetia; order Pirellulales; family Pirellulaceae; genus UBA6163. The sequence goes on from JAYVSE010000483.1 coordinate 17,811, forward strand.
GAGCTTGCCAGACAGGCTCCCTTCGTCCCCGTTGCGCAGGGTGGAGGCCGAACGGCATGATATGAGGGTGGCGACCTCTCGAAAATCGCGGCAAATCGCGGAGCGATGCTAAGCTGTTTGCCCATCACCCCCCATCTTGGCCTGGCGAAAATATGATTTCGCTAAGAATTTATGCGTAAAAACGCTAAACCCTTAATTTAATCTTGGCCAAAGCACTGGCTTGAAGGTGATTGCATGAAGTTGGGATCAATGAACACGTAGGCGATTTTGGCTTCAAAACCTAGTGCTCCGAGAATTAAATAACCTTGCTTGGCGATTTTGTCGTTAAACCGTGTGGGCAACGCCCCGCGCGAGGCTCGCGGCCCGTTGGGCACG
>JAYVSE010000484.1:0-20565 GCA_043775635.1 Planctomycetaceae bacterium
GGTAAATCACGGCGGAACCGGCGGCTAGCGCCTTGCCGCTCACAATTACAAAAATCACGGCAAATAACATTGTTTCATCCGCTAGTTGGCGCTGTCCAATTAGGCAAACTTTAACGACGGATCGCAATGAACGAAGACGAGACGACATCGCCGAGTGACCGGCCTGCAATCGTGCCTGGTTTCGAGCACGCTGCGGAAAAAGTCCGTACCTTCCCGACGACCCCTGGCGTCTATTTGATGAAGGATATCTCGGGACGAGTGATCTACATCGGCAAGGCAAAGAATTTACGCAGCCGCGCTGGCAGTTACTTTTTAAAAGCCGCCACAGAGGACCTGCGGACCGCTGATTGGATCGGCGACATTGCGGACATCGACTTCGTTGGTTGCGATAGCGAAGTCGATGCACTGTTGACGGAAGCTCGCTTAGTTAAAGACATCCAGCCTAAAAACAATCGCGACCTGAAGGATGACAAGTCCTTTCCGTATTTGATGATCTCCACAAGGGAAGACTTTCCCCGCGTCGAGATCACGCGCGAGCCAAAGCAAAAAGGGGTCAAGCTTTATGGACCGTTCACCAGCGCTGGTGCACTTCGCGGTGCGATTCAGGTGCTACAGCGGATCTTCAAGTTTCGGACTTGCTCGCTTGACATCACCGAGAATGATGAAAAATGGCGATGGTTCCGGCCTTGCTTGTTGGCCAGCATTCAACAGTGCACCGCGCCCTGTAACCTACGGATCAGCAAGGCGGACTACCGACGCGATGTCAAACGCTTGATCACCTTTCTGGACGGTGGCAAGACGAAGCTGATGCGGGAGATGAATGCAGAGATGTTGGAAGCCAGCAAGACATTAAAATTCGAACGTGCTGCCGCCCTGCGCGACGAAATCCAAATGCTGGAACGACTCGATGAACGTGGTGACTTGGAAACGAATGCACAGCCCGAAGTATTTTATATTGACCCTAAAAAAGGCCTGACTGGATTGCGAAAAGTCCTGGCTTTAGCGGAAACGCCGCGGGTGATTGAAGGCGTCGATATCGCACACCTCGGCGGTGGCGAAACGGTTGCCAGTTTGGTCCAGTTTATCGATGGCCTGCCGTTCAAACCTGGATACCGGCGGTTTCGAATTCGCGATGTGGACGGAATTGATGACTTTCGCAGTATTTACGAAGTTGTATCGCGACGATTTCGGCGCCTGGCTGATGACCAAGGAACGTTCCCCGATATCCTCCTCATCGATGGCGGCAAGGGGCAATTGAACGCGGCATTGGCCGCATTTCGCGATCAGGAATTGACGCCGCCGACCTTGATTTCACTCGCCAAACGAGATGAAGAGATTTTTCGACCGGGCGAAAGCGAGCCGATCAAACTGTCCAGGAACTCATTCGCATTGCGTTTGTTGCAGTATGTTAGGGACGAGTCACATCGTTTTGCCCAACATTATCATCATTTACTGCGCAACAAATCAACATTCGACGAATGAACCACGTCGATTAGAATTGAGCAAGCAATGAGCGGGAAATAAGTGTCCGGTTTTTGAAGTGGGATAGGCTTCCAGCCTGTCATTTTCAATACGACAGGCTGGAAGCCTATCCCACATATTTCCCGCTCGATCCTAAAAGCCTATAATCGATTCTCGATTCGCCTCAGGCTCGTCGAAAAAAACATCTACCCGAGGAACCGACCGAAACCGTGCAAGAAGAAAAACGAGTTGAACGTGTTGCTAGCGAAAAAAGCATCCTGGTCCGTTTGATCCTTTCTGGACAACCCGACGAAGACGATCCCCTCAGCGAACTTCATTCTCTGGCAACGACAGCCGGTACGACTGTGATCGACGAGCTTGTCCAAAAGCGACAGTCGCCCGATCCGAAAACGTTTTTTGGCAAAGGTAAAGTCGCCGAGCTAAAGCAGATGGTCGAAGACAGCGGTGCCGATTTGGTGATCGTTGATAACAATCTTTCGCCATCGCAAACACGCAATCTCGAACAGGCGATTAACGTCAATGTTATCGACCGCACGGAGTTGATCCTGGCAATTTTCTCAGCCGGGGCGAGAACGCACGAAGCAAGGTTGGCCGTCGAGTTAGCTCAACTTGAATACTCGCTACCTCGACTCAAACGGTTGTGGACTCACCTTTCTCGCCAATCCATGGGCGTCGGAATGCGAGGCCCAGGCGAAAAGCAGTTGGAAGTCGACCGACGTCTCGCACAAAAACGCATCCACGACTTGAAGCAAGAGTTGCTTAAAGTCGAAGAACGACGCGAACGGCAAGTCGCATCTCGGGATAGTATCGCGACCGTTTCCATCGTCGGCTATACGAACGCGGGCAAGAGTACTTTAATGAACGCGCTCACGTCCGCTGGCGTCGAAGCCGCCGACCGCTTGTTCGCAACGCTGGATACCAGAACGCGTCGTTGGGAACTTGCCGGATGGGGCACGGTACTGCTCAGCGATACGGTTGGTTTCATTCGCGATCTGCCCCACAGCTTGGTCGCCAGCTTCAAATCAACATTGGAAGAAACTCGGCAAGCGAATCTTCTCTTGCATGTTGCCGACGCCAGCAGCCCAACGGTGTTTGAGCAGATTGCGTCCGTTTACAAAGTTCTTCAAGAGCTCGGTATCGAAGAGAAGGACATGATCTTGGTGCTCAATAAAATTGATGCAATCACGTCGCCAGCGGTGCTCAACCATGTTCTGGACCGATACCCCCATGCGATTCCCGTCAGTGCACGAACGAATTGCGGTATTGTCGCCTTAACCGAAGCTGTCGGTGAGGCATTGAGCGAAGAGTTCCTTGACATTCACGTTGACGTTGCTTTGTCCGACGGCAAGTTACTCGCTCACCTTGCTGCCAACGGTGAAGTGCTATCTCAGGAGTACACCGACACGCATGTTACGGTGCATGTGCGACTTGCGGCGTCCGCTTACGGCATGATTCGAGAACGCGCGCTTGCCGTGCGTCCACCACGCGCGGGCAAGCCTGTCGAAAATTTACCACCACCGTTAATCAATATTGGCTCGATCGCGGGTGACTCGTCCACGATAGAACCCACCGGCGAAGTCGCGTGATCGCGTTCCTTGCTCGCTGGAAGCCAATCGGTGCAACCGCTGTTGTAACGGGTGCATCCAGTGGCATTGGGCGAGAGCTTTGTAAGTTGCTGGTCGCGCGGGGCGCGGTTGTGATTGCAAACGCTCGACGCCTTGATCGGCTGGAATTGCTTTGTAGCCAATGCGATCAACTAAGCGGCCAATCGAATCAGTTGCTGGCAGTCGCTGGGGACATCACCGACGCAGCGGTCCGCCAATCAATCATCGATCGCGTCTCAGAAATTGGCGATGGCCGCCTCGACTTATTAATCAACAACGCTGGCATCGGTGCTCTCGGACCATTCGCATCGGCCAGCCCAGAACGATTGAGGCGAATCATGGAAGTGAATTTCTTTGCACCGGTCGAACTGTCGCGTCTCGCGTTTCCGCTTCTTTGTCGCGGTCGATCTCCCGTGCTTTGCAACATCAGCAGTGTCCTTGGTCATCGCGCCGTACCTGACAAAAGCGAGTATTGCGCAAGTAAGTTCGCGCTGCATGGTTGGTCTGATTCGATTCGTGCGGAGTGGCGTCAATTTGGGATTCAAGTAACTTTGGTAAGCCCCAGCACAACGCAGAGTGAGTTCTTCGAATCGGTTATCGATACTGAACCGGGGGTCACATCAAAGAGCTTCGGAAGCTGGGCTCCGTCGCGTGTTGCTCGCGCGGCCTTAGCAACCATCGTCGCCAGAAGGAGTGAAGCAATCTTGAGTCTTGGTGGCAAAGCACTGGCATACGCCGATCGATTGTCACCGCCCATCGTTAATCTGATTTTGGCAAAGAAGTAATTTGCAGGCCTCTTCGCTACGATTGCCAACGAAGCGTTCGGTTGCAACGGGACTCGTAAATTCGGCGGCGTCTCGATCGATCGATCGAAAAGAAAGGAGAAAAGAAAGGGACACGCACAAAACCAAGTTGCACCGAGGCTATTTTTCCACTGCCACAACACTACACATCCGACTTTTTAATTAGAAATCAAGCCGACTGAACCAAATCGCTTGCTCTCCTTCATCTTTCAAAATGTTGAGAAATGCACCCCGCGTATCGAGCATTTGATACCTAACGACACCACGCCCACTTTTTGTGTGACGTCAGTTTGCCCGACACTCGCGAATAATTCGTGACTTGGATTGACTACGGGCTGTCAATTCGTGACTTGTATTTCGCAGTCTCGACGCCGACTCCCATCCAGATGTTTTCGGGCAACTCCGCTGGCGTTTCTAATCTTTTGCGAAAGCCTTCGGCAATCACGTTGGGTGTAACCGGCGATCCGCCAGCCAAAATCGTTGCTTTTCGCGGTGTTTTTGAATTTATGCGACACTGAATCGCTTTTTAATTCCACGTTATCTGGACCATGGCCATCAACCACTCGATACGACAGGAAAATTTGACGACAGGAAAATTAACATACCGCAATTCTTAATTTTCCTGTCGTAAAATTTTCCTGTCGTCCCTGGCATCGGACAATTAACGTGAACATTTCGTTAGATACCGAAGACGACTTTGGTCTAGAACTTTACTGGCTTTATGAACGCCAGTCGCATGCTAAGACTAACGCATGGACTCGATAAGTTCGTCGCTGAGTTTACGAGCTTTTGCCGTGAGTTCGCGATCAAGGATATCAAAAATTTCGTCGGCGAGTAGTTGTTCCGAGTCCGTTAATATGCCTTGTCGCAGTGGTCGCGAAACGCAGTCCGCATAAACTAACTCGCCCGCCGCGATCAGTGTCTTTGCCACAGACAATCGAATCATGGCGGCGTCTGGACCTGCGTTCTGCTGAAGCCGGAGTGACTCTAACTCGAATAGCGCTTTATCAACGGGAATGTGGGAGCAAGTCTTCACATAGCGGGCTGAACCGTCGGTCATCAGGCCGATTTCCTGCATCGCCTTAAACGTGAATGGGTTCTCGAACGCGATGCAGTGAATGGGTGTGTTTGAACAGTATCGTGCAATGCCGTCTCTGACGTTGCAGATATCTTTTTTGCCTGATTCATTAAGCCAGCCGACTCCCTGACCTGTGCCTTGATTAAAGTCGCCGTCAGTAAGAAAAAATATGGCATCAGGCTTCAGACTATGAGCGATAGACAATGCCCGACGAGGATCTGTGCCCGATAGAGGCTTGATCCGAAAGAGCCAAGCCTTGAGCTTACTGACTTGGTCTGCTTCGGCAAACAGATATCGCGGAGTTCTTTCATAAAACATTAAGATCGTGCGATAGCTGAATAAAATAACAGAAAACTCCTGGGACGGACGCAGGCTACTGATGGATCGAATCAATTCATATCGAGCTCGATCGATTCGTTCATTGCCTCGAGCGTCCATGCTTCGTGAGATATCGAGGACATACACAAATCGATTTCCGTAGGCTTGAGAACCGAAAAACTCCAGCGGCTGTCGAGTTGACTGAATACTGTTGCTCAGATTCGTGAAAGTAACGGAACTCTCGCCCGTACCCCATGCGTCAATGTTAGTCAGAGGCATTTCGCTTGAATCACTCAACGATGGCGGTGGCTCCACGCTAAGTGGTGACTCAAAGGCAACGGCGGCGGGCTCGGCGTCGCTGGTCGTCATTGACAGATTCAGCACGAGTGAACGAGTGTCTTTCGGAATCGTTAACCAAACCAGGAGAATCAATACCGTGGTATGGATTGCCACGGAAATCAAGATCGATCGATGTTCACGCGAAGTTACGAAGTTGATAAATCGTTGGCGTGCACGATTTTCGGCAGGCAACGAGACTCCCGTGTTAACTAATCCACAACGCGTCGAGACCGAAGTTCATCTGAAAACATGCCGAACTTAGGCATTCGAATTAGTATAACATCGTTCTCGCAGTGTTCCCGCCTGACCACGATCACAACCATCACATTCCCTCGAAATGCCAGGGAACGAGAAAACTGAAGGGAAAGAAAGGGGGAAAGAAAGGGAGGAAAGAAAGGGACACGCACAAAATTAAGTTACGCCGAGGCTATTTTCCGTCTAGCGACAACACTACCTACCGGACTTTTCAATTCGAAATCAAGCCGACTGAACCAATCGCGAGTTGGCTTTGTCTACCGCCACGGGCATCTCAGGCGGTGCCGCGCACACTTTACCAAGTCTTTTCTTCCGCGACGAAGGCAGCGGCCTGCACATCACACTTGCCAATGCAACACTATTGCCGGAAGAGACCGTGGACGAGAAACTGTGCCATGTGATTACAGGCGATAACTCGCAAGGAAAAGTTACACTCTGGATCACTCAAAAGGATTTGCTGCTGAAACAAACTCGCAAAGCTCATGCAGCTAACTCTAATACTGAGAATGCTTCGACGCCCGAGCAGGTTGACCTCGAAACGATGCGAAAACTGCTCAAGACGATGGGTCAAGACAGCACACCTGAGGCCGTGAGTAAGATGACAAAGCAAATGGACACCTTAAAACAACAGGCTGCCACGATGCAGATTACCGTGACGGAAACCTTTGATCGCATCACGACGAACGAATTGATGATCATAGAGGATTTTGAAGTGACCATCCCCGTGACTGCAAAACCGTCTATCGGATCAGAACCTCAGTGATACCAATCCAGATCGTGGGCGAAATCCAGGTGAGTTATTGAGGGCTGAATTAAGCCAGCAATTTATTGACCAAGTACTCAGCATCCTGCAATGGGGAAATGGCAACATTTACAGAAAAGCCTGCGTAAAATGCTATGTCCCCGGTTCAACCTTCGGTCGCCTTAACTGAAGCTGCCGGTGAGCTCCCGTGCTTGCAACATCAGCGGTGTCCTTGGGCATCGCGCCGTACCTGACAAATGCGAGTATTGCGCGAGTAAGTTCGCGCTGGATGGTTCGCTTTGACATCGAGGGATATGAACGTAGCATGTAGCATGAACCAACCGACAAGTGTGTGATCACAAAAGGGTGCCTCGCAATAAAATAATGGCGACGGAGAAATAGATAACCAATCCAGTGACATCGACGAGTGCCCAATGCGGTCCGTAGATGTCAGTAAACATGGTCCAGGTTGCAATCCTCGCAAAGCCAATCGATCCCAGCAATAAACCCAACATGAGTCCCGAGAGAATCTCTCATTTCATCACCATCCACCAATCTGTCAACCTGACTTCGCCCATCGCCATGGCGCGAACGATCAGCGTCGCCGCTTGCGAGCCCGAGTTGCCGCCACTGGAAATGATCAGTGGCACAAACAACGCGAGGACGACTGCTTTCTTGATCTCGTCTTCAAAAAAGCCCATCGCCGACGCGGTTAACATCTCTCCTAGGAACAGCACGACCAACCGCACGCCGCGCTTTCTCACCAACTCAAGAATCGGAGTTTCCACATACCGGGCATTTAGTGCTTCAAGACCACCGAATTTTTGAAGGTCCTTGGTAGCGGCTTCTGCGGCTACGTCAAGCACGCCGTCGACCGTGACGACCCCCAACAGGCGGCCACGACCATCGATAACCGGTAGAACGGAACGGTCGTACTTGCGGAACTGCTCAACGGCAGTTTCTTGAGTATCAGTGACGCGCAGGGCAACGTCTGATTGATTTGCTAATTGCGAAATAGTTGTCTCGGCGTTGGAAAGCAGGAGGGTACGACGGCGAACATCGTCAATGAGGTTTAGGTCTTCGTCGATTACATCCAGTGCGTTGAGCAATTCACTGTCGCGGCCCGCTTTGCGGATATGTTCAAGCACCTCCGAATCCGTCCAGTCGAGTAGGAAGCTCACATACTCCAGAGTCATTAACCGCCCGAAAGTGCCTTCGCCGTAAGTCAGCAACGATCTCGTAACAAGGCGGTTCTCGTGGGTTAGCGGCTCCAAAAAGGACTCGGTCTTGTTACCATCAAGCGATTCGAGAAGCGTGGTACGATCATCGGGAGCCAACTCAATTAATATCGCTGCAAGCTCGCGCTCGGGCAGGATCTTGAGCAGCGACTTCCGTTCGGCAAACGCAAGATGCACGAACGTCTCGACGGCAAGTTCCGACCTCAGACACTTAAACGTCGCGATATCTTCATCGTCTTCCAGGTTGTGAATCTGGTCGGCGATATCCACCGGCTGCCAGCGATTGAGTGCCTCGTTGAGCGTTTCATAGTCTTCGTTGGCGATTAGTTCACGAATTTCGGGAAGCAAAAGTTGCTATTGCATGGTCATAGAAAATGCGTGATCCGTTTATTCGTGCCACTATCAATATTGAAGGTGCGAACATGTGTGCGTCACGTTCTATGCTGGAATTCAGACGATTACTAGCCGTGATTTTGCTGAAAACATGTGGCGAACTGTTGAACTTGGTGAACCTGAATTGCCATTACAGTCGATACAAACCCTATGGGTTCCAATTTTTATCAGAAAGCCGTCCGTTACGTCAGTCGCTGCTCAAGCTTTGACGTGCTGCGCGCGACGCTTGCAGTGCTAGCATTCGCGACAACTGGGTGTTCTCTAGGTCCACGGACGGTTCAAACAAGCCGTCTCCAGTACAACGAAGCGGTCAAAATGACCTCCGAGCAGCAGTTATTGCTGAACATTGTCCGCATGCGTTACACAGACTCGCCTAGTAGTTTGGCGATTTCGTCGATTGCCGATCAACGCGAAGTTACTGGCAGTGTAGGCATCATCCCTTTCTTTACGTCGGCTGGTGCGGGAGACGTTGGCAGCTATCGAGGTTCGGTGTGGCCAAGTGCCGAACTGGCCGGCGTCACACGACCAACGCTCAGCTACACTCCGTTGGACGACCAAGAATTCACACGGCGACTCTTCACACCGATCAGTCTCGAGGGCACAGCGTATCTGAGCAAAACGACGTGGCCGATTTCGGTCGTTTTTCGCCTGTATCTCGAAAATCTCAATTGGGTCTCTAACGCCGAAACGGCTAGCGGTCCGACGCCGTGCGAGCGACCAGAATTTGAGGAATTTCTTCCCGGAATCGAAGCTCTTCAAAGGCTGCAAGATCGCAAGCTGATCGCCATCTTTACGGAGCCTCGCGAAGTGGTCAGTGCATCAGGCGAGGGCGAGCAAACAGATCAGCTTCGGGTCGCCTTGGAGGCGTGCAAGGACGGCTATCAATTGCAAACGAATCCGAACGGAAAATGGAAGCTTGTCAAAGAAAAAAATCAAGCGGTACTGCGTTTGGGTGATATCGCCTCCGATGACGAAGATCTGATGGTTTTTTGCAATGCGTTTCGCCTGAACTCCAGTCTCAGATCGTTCGATTTGACAACCGATGGAGTCGATCCGTTTTTGGTTGGAACACCAGCGACTGGACTTGAAAAGCTGGACCTCGAGACGAGATCGCTGTTGCAAGTATTATTCTTCGTCGCACACGGAGTTGATGTGCCGAGCGAACACTTGTCATCGCGAATTGCCCCATCGACCTTCGAGCCATCGGGGCAAGCATTCGACTGGCGACAAGTGATGCAGGGCTTGTTTCAAGTTCGCCATGCCAAGTCTCGCAAACCGCCGACGTGTGCTCAAGTTGCCGTCAAGTACCATGGCTACTGGTTCTATATCGACGAGCGTGACCGAGAAACCAAGTCCACATTTAGCCTACTGCTGGAAATATCGCGTCTCGAACTGAACTCGCCTTCAAGCACAGCACCGATTCTGACGCTACCGCTCGGCGGATAAAGTGCTGAGCGGATTCGGTGGTAAATTGGATTGTAAAGAAAGCGACACGCACAAAATCAAGTTACGCCGAGGCTATGTTCCCACCGCGACAACACTACCTACCCGACTTTTCAATTAGAAATCAAGCCGACTGAACCTATCGCTTGCGCCAATCGCGAGAATTCCGACGCTTGTCTTACCCACCGCGCAGCGTTGAACCGATTTCCAATGGCGAGATGAAAATAAACCGTCTGAAAGACGGCTAACCTGCCGCTGCCAGCGGATTGCCGAGGGGTTGTATCCAGCCAACACCACGACGACTTGCTTCCTCGGCAAGATGCTCTGCCGTCCCAGCGGCACGCTTAAATACTTTGCCGAACTTCGTTACCAAGTCGCACCAGCCCGGTGCGTCCAATCCAATCCTGGTCAGGATCGGATTCAAGTGCGCGGGAACCTGGCCACGCTTTCCCTCGCTGATTTGGCGACCGGTCCAATTAAGCAGTTAAATATACATCGATAACGTGCAGCTACATCGATAACGTGCAGCGCAAAAAGCCTTTCTGGCTGCAGCGCCGATCATGCTCGCAGGCGTCAGCAGCCACGACATCAATCGCCTCGTCAATCTCGATTGGACTCAGCCAACCGCTCTGCTTACGCCGGCGACTGCGTTTCCACGAGTGAGTCCTTCTCGTCGACTTCGTGGACGTTGTAGGTAAAAAACGGGTTCAACCTGGCAAGCAGGTTGAATCCGTATTCGCGTAATCGGCGAATCGCGGTGCGCGATCTCGATTACTTATTGCTGACGATCGCTGGCTTGTCGGCAAGCCGCTCGGCACGATCAAGATCGAAACGGTCGAGGTTCATAACTTTCGTCCAGGCACCGACGAAGTCGTTGATGAACTTTTCCTTCGCGTCTTCGCTGGCATATACTTCGGAAATAGCTCGGAGTTGAGAGTTTGATCCAAACACCAGATCAACGCGGCTGCCAGTCCATTTCACATCACCCGACTTATAATCCATACCCTCGAAGAAGTGTTCGCACATCGGCGATACTTCCCATTTGGTATTCATATCCAACAAGTTCACGAAGAAGTCGTTGCTCAACGTTCCCGGCTTTTCCGTGAAAACTCCAAGTTTGGCCAAGGGTCCGCTACCAACATTGGTGCCGAGCACACGCAGGCCCCCCACGAGCACGGTCATCTCAGGTACGGTCAGAGTCAGCATGTTCGCGCGGTCGATGAGCGCTTCTTCAACGGGGCGATCAAGTCCGTTCGCCTGATAGTTGCGAAAGCCATCGGCCTGGGGTTGCAGCGGGGCGAATGACTCCACGTCGGTCATTTCCTGAGTCGCATCCGTGCGGCCTGCCTTAAACGGAACCTTCACCTGGTGGCCCCCTTTTTTCGCCGCATCCTCAACAGCTACGCAGCCGCCCAGCACAATGACATCGGCTAAAGAAATCTTCTTTTTGCCCGACTGAGCCTTGTTAAAGTCTTGCTGAATTTTTTCTAACTTCGTAAGGATTTTCGCAAGCCTGGCAGGCTGGTTCACTTCCCAGTCTTTCTGCGGAGCAAGTCGGATGCGAGCACCATTGGCCCCGCCGCGATTATCGGTGCCACGGAAACTAGCCGCCGACGACCACGCCGTGCCGACGAGGTCGGATGTCGAGAGCCCCGATGCCAAAATCTTTGTTTTCAGGTCAGCGATGTCCCGTTCGTTAACGAGTTCGAAATCAACTTTCGGCACAGGATCTTGAAATAACTGGGGTTCGGCTACCCACGGGCCCAAACAACGTGTGACGGGCCCCAAATCGCGGTGAACCAGCTTGTACCAAGCTTTGGCAAATGCTTGCTCAAACTCTTCCGGATGTTCATGGTATCGTTGCGAAATCTTGGCGTACGCCGGATCCATTTTCAGCGCCAGATCGGTCGTAAACATGATCGGCGTACGTCGCTTCGATTTGATGTGGGCATCGGGGGCGGAGTCCTTCAGCGCGTCGCCTTTGGGAATCCACTGCTGGGCACCAGCGGGGCTCTTCGCCAATTCCCACTCGTTATCGAGCAAGTGCTCAAAATAGTCGTGAGAAAACTTCGCCGGTGTCTTGGTCCATGCACCTTCCAAGCCGCTGGTGATGGTATCTTCGGCGTTTCCTTTACCCTTGGAATTCTTCCACCCCAGCCCCTGAAGTTCAATGCCAGCTCCTTCCGGTTCTGGTCCGACGAACTTTTTCGGATCAGCGGCACCATGTGCTTTGCCGAACGTGTGTCCGCCCGCAATGAGAGCGACGGTTTCCTCGTCGTTCATGGCCATGTTCCCGAACGCCACGCGAATCGCCTTCGCGGCGGCTAGCGGATCAGCCTGAGGCTGACCTTCCGGATTTAAGGGACCTTCGGGATTTACGTAAATCAAACCCATTTGAGTGGCACCGAGTGGGTACTCAATCCCCTTCTCTGCGGAGTATCGGTCGCCATCTAGCCATTTGGTTTCCGGCCCCCAGGACACGTCGGTCTGAGGCTCCCACACGTCTTCCCGACCGCCAGCGTAGCCCATGGTCTTGAATCCCATTGAATCAAGGGCGGAGTTACCTGCCAAAATGATCAAGTCTGCCCAGGAGATTTTCTGGCCATACTTCTGCTTGATGGGCCATAGCAAGCGACGGGCTTTATCGAGATTGCCGTTGTCGGGCCAGCTATTCAAAGGTGCAAAGCGTAGCGTTCCGTCGCTGGCACCGCCGCGACCATCATCAATGCGATAGGTGCCCGCACTATGCCACGCCATGCGGATGAAAAACGGACCGTAGTGATCGTAGTCGGCCGGCCACCAGTCCTGGTGATCTTTGGTCATCAGCTTTTCGAGATCCTCTTTCACTTCCTCCAGATCCAGCTTGCTGAATTCTTCCGCATAGTTGAATTTTTCCCCGAGAGGATTGTTCATGGGGGAATTGAGATTCAAAATCTGCAGGTTCAACTGATTCGGCCACCAATCACCGTTCGACATCGCGCCCGCTGCGGTTTGCCGAGCGTGGGCATCGGCGACGTTACCCATAACAGGGCACTGCGCGGCCACAGGCTTGGTTGGTTTTTTATCTTGCGCACTGCCTGCCGTGGCGACGAGGATCGCCGCGCAACTGACTGCAATGCCTGAATAACGGTTCATGAAGTGCATTCCTATTCCTTGCTGAATGGGGACCAGATGGATTGATCAAAAATGGTTGGGACGACCGCAGGAACTGCATTGTAGGCATGTGGCATCCTGGGCATGTGGCATGCTAGGCATGTGGCATCCACTTTTCTAGTACAATCGTTCAATTCCTGCACCCCCCGCGTTCAAAATCCCGATCTTTTACAGATGGCTTGAGCCTGGAAGCGATCCAGACTCGGAACGGTCGCCAGATTGACAGCGGAACTCCCCCGGCGTCGAGCACGGAATGAATTTTCATCGTGTTCTCTGCCACGATTCCGATTTCTTCGTTTCGACGACTGCAATTAGGCCTGGAACGGCCGCTGCCACCGGATTGTCGGGGCCTGTATCCAGCCAACTCCACGACGACTCGCTTCCTCGGCACGATACTCTGCCGTCCCAGCGGGACGCATAAATACTTTGCCGAACTTCGTCACCAAGTCGCACCAACACGGTGCGTCCATTCCGATCCTGGTCAGGATCGGATTCAAGTGAGCGGGAATCTGGCCACGCTTCCTCCGCTGATTTGGCGACCGGTCCAATCAAGCAGTTCCATATGCATCGATAACGTAGGCTTCGTGGACGTTGTAGTCGCCGTTACTTCCACGGCCTTGCCGCCGGTAGCATGATCGGAACGATCACGGTTACTGCAGTGCAAGATTTGGTTGACGAACTGGACGAATCCGTCCGCCAGGAGTCGGCGTTTGGAGTTTCGTCTCGTCAGAGCTACAGTATGCGGTCAACAACTGTTCGCGGTTAACGAGAGGTCACTATGTCAGCAACCATTGAAACGACCGACGTGGTTCCAGAAATCCCACTCGGACTGGGGACCGAACTGCGCATTCGCATTGGTAAGACGGTCGAGGAAATGCGGTCCAGATTCGACCAATTTATTTGACAAAACCCTGACCTTATCGTTGAACAGGACGCCGACTTTGTGCTCGAATTGCGATCCGAAACTGACGGCTTGGCTGCACTCAAGAATAAGATGCAAGAATACATTGACAACGGCGTTCGGCTGGCTTGGCTAGTCGATCCACGACTGCAACAAGTTTACATCTACCAACCGGGTCACAAGCCTGAAATTCTTGACAAGCCGAGTACCATTTCTGGCGGAGACGTTTTGCCTGGCTTTGTCTTCGATTTGACAAGCACCTTTAACATTGCGTGTTGAAGCAGGCTGTTTTATTTATTTGTTTATTCGGCATTGGAAAACTCGATTCGTGCCTCAAACTCGGCCCGAGCAATCCCGGATTGCCTGATGATCGATCGCAATGTACCGACACGAACTTCTCGGTGATCTGGCACGGGCACGGTCGTGGTTCCTTCGTCGGACAACCGTTGAATCACCTCAAGCTGCGTCACGAAAATCTCGCCTCCCATTCTCTGCTGACGTTCCTCAGCAGACGCGCTCTCAAAGAATAACTCAAGTGCCTCGCGAAGATTCTCTCGAGCAATCTCAATCGTTTCGCCCTGGCTAGCCACGTCCAGTTCGGGACAAAGTGCAACGAATCCATCGCCTTCTCGTTGGATGATCGCCGTCAAACGCTTGCTCATAGTTACCTCCAAAGACAACTGAAGACAGAACCCCTACGTTTCAATTATAACGACTGCCGTCGGTGGGAAGGAGCCGTGTACCTTCGCTTCTCATCCGATTGAAAGGTTTTCAAATCAATCGCACTGTATCTCGACTCCGTCGAATTGCTCGCGGATTCTCACGACAGTCATTCTTAGACCTCCCGATTTCAACTCCACGCCAGCGCAACGATGAATCACTGGCGGACTGGTGTCTCGGGAAGGATGATGGTTCAATTACGATCGGCGCGTCAGTCTGATTCGGCCGACGGGATCGATTCAATTCACCACGTTTAAATACAAACATGTTTTTCACACAGTTTTCGTTACGCAATGCCGTTTTGCTAATCGCTGTACTATCCGTCGCAAATTCCGTCTTCGCGATCGACCCGAAAACGGATGTCGCCACATCGAGCGGTCATGATGCCGCAAATGCCCAGATCGCGGCTCTCATTCACTCTCGGGAGTTTAAGGTCGAGTTGTTTGCGTGCGAACCGCAATTGGCGAACCCCGTTGCCATTTGCTTGGATGAGCAAGGGCGCGTTTATGTCGCTGAGGAGTATCGCTTCAATCGCGGAACCGAAGAGAATCGCACACGACCGTTTCTTTTAGAAGACGATCTACAAATCAGTTCAACTGCGGACCGACTCCGCATGTTCCAAAAGCATCAAGACCAATTCGAAGGTGGCATGGAATGGTTCCAGCAGTACACCGACCAAGTTCGTCAACTCGTGGATAGTGATCGCGATGGCAAAGCAGACCGAAGTACGATTTTCTCGACGGGGTATAGCGGCATTCTCGACGGCATGGCATCGGGGATCATTGCTCGCGATGGTGACGTTTACCTCACCAACATTCCAAAACTCTATCGATTGCGAGACAAAGACGACGATGGAGTCGCGGAAGATAAAGTGGCATTGCTCGATGGATTTGGCGTCAACGCAGGATTCCTTGGACATGATTTACATGGGTTGGCGTGGGGCCCCGATGGCAGGCTCTATTTCTCTATTGGTGACCGTGGTTACAACGTCACCAACAAGGAAGGGAAGAATTGGGCACTGCCGCGGCGTGGGGCTGTGTTTCGCTGCGAACCGGATGGATCGAAGTTCGAAGTGGTTCACATCGGATTGCGGAACCCGCAAGAGTTAGCGTTTGATGAGTTTGGCAACTTGTTTGCGGCTGACAACAATTGTGACAAAGGTGATGATTCGCGACTGGTCTACGTGGTTCCTGGCGGTGATAGTGGCTGGAACATGGCGTATCAATCGATCGCTGCGCCCTATGAAACGGGGCCTTGGAACGCCGAGAAAATATGGGCCGTTGATGGGGCACCAGATGCGGAGGCGATTCGCCCTGCATGTATCTTGCCGCCGGTTGGTAAATTGGGTGCGGGCCCTTGTGGTTTCACGTATTGCGGTGCGGCGGGCTGGAGCGAACCGTATCGCGGCAAGTTCTACATGTGCAACTACACTGGCAACGGAGGGATCGAAAGGATCACGCTTCAACCGAAAGGTGCCTCGTTTGAGATCACCGAAACCGCAGACTTCCTGAAACCGCTTCAGGCCACCGATTTCGAGTTTGGTTACGACGGAAAGGTCTATGTCAGCGACTTCGTGGGGCTTGAGTGGAACGGTGGGAGTCGTGGTGGGCGCATCTATACAGTATTTGATCCAATGGCGACCGCGACCGATGAAGTCCGGCGGGTACAAGAGCTCTTTGCAGAGGGCTTCCATCATCGCCCCGCCGAAGAGCTTTTGTTGCTGCTTGGTCACGATGATCAGCGAGTTCGCCAGCGAGCGCAGTTTGCCTTGGCCGACCGCTACAACCAATCGGTAGCGACTGGAAAAGATGAAGGTACTGCTGCTCAACTCTTTCGAGATCTTTGCCAACAATTGGAGCCCGAGACGAATCAACTCACAAGGCTCCACGCACTTTGGTGCCTAGGGCAGATCGGTCGTGCAAATCCGGACATTCCGGTGTCACACATCATCCATTTGACTGAAGATGCTGACGACGAGGTACGAGGACAAGCCGCGAAGCTGTTGGGTGAATTCCGTGGCGTTAGCCAACAACAGAAGATTTGCGATGCACTGATTGCAAACCTAGGTGACAAGTCGCCGCGAGTTCAATGGTTTGCTGCGCTGAGTCTCGGTCAATTGCAATCGCAGGACTCTGCTGCCGCTTTGGTTCGATTGGCGAAGCAGAACGCGAATACGGACAAGTATCTAAGACACGCCGTCGTCTTTGCCCTCACGGCAATCGAAAACCACGATCTCATACAACAAATGGCGACCGACGATGATGCTGCCGTACGCATGGTTTCACTTTTGGTACAGCGCAACTGGAAATCACCTGAGATATCGCAATTTCTCACAGACAGTGACATTCAATTGGTAACCGAAGCCGCGCGTGCGATCAATGATCTCATGATCGATAGCGAACTTCCCAAGCTCGCGGCTTTACGCCAGTCGCTGCTGGTTTCCGGCAAGATCGTTCCCGAGGCGTTGGCTCGTCGTATTCTTCATGCGAACTTTCGTCTGGTAGGTAAAACGAATGTAGAATCGATCGCGACCGTGGTGATGGAAAAACAGCTATCGACATCCATTCGCCGTGAAGCGATTGAAGCGTTGGGTGACTACGCGAGGCCATCGCAAAGGGATCGTGTGACTGGGTTTTGGCGTCCACTGGCTAATCGCGATGTTGAAATGGTACGCGAGGTTTTAGAACCGCTTGCAACCCGGCTCTTGGCGAGTATTGGAAGCGACCTGCTCCCGTCGCTGACGTCTGTGTTCACGAAGCTTGATGTCAAAACGGATGAAAAACTGTTCTTGAGCTGGCTCACGAACCCTGCATTTGACATTGATTCGCGTGTCGCGGCGCTGAATCTGCTTGTTAGTCGCAATGGTCCCAATAGCCTTGGGCTGATTGAAACCGCGATCGTCGATGAACAACCACCGCTGCGAATCGCGGCACTGACATGGCTTGCCAAGCGATCTCCAGAACAAACCATTGCACGCATTGAATCCTTACTAAAACTTCCCATGATTGATGGCTTTGCAGGGGAGCATCAAGCCGCCGTTCGCTTACTTGGGGAACTTGCAATGCCTGCGGCTGATGAACTGCTGCTAAAATGGATGAAGCAGTTGATCGCGGGAACGGTCCCTGTTGAACTTCAGCTCGATGTTCTCGAAGCTGCCCAAAGCCGTAAGACTCCGCAGTTCGATGAATTGGTAAATCGATACAGTATAGATTCAAGGCGACCGGACGATCCCTTAAGTCCGTTTCGAATAACGCAGTCAGGCGGTGACTCGATTCGTGGACGTCAGCTATTCGCGACCCATCCACAAGCCCAATGCATTCGCTGCCATCGCGTAGGCGAACAAGGTGGTGATGCCGGACCAAATCTTTCACGCGTGGCTTCAAACGCGGATCGAAACCACCTGCTGCAGTCGCTGATTGTCCCCAGCGCGAAGGTTGCACCGGGTTTTGGAGTGGTCAGCGTCTTATTGGCCGATGGAAGCGTGGTAGCGGGAACATTGAAAGAGGAGAAAAAAGACTCTTTGGAGTTGCAATTGCCTGATGGCACAATTCGTAGGATTCCGAACGATGATATCGAAGCACGCACAACGCCCGTATCTGCAATGCCGGCAATGGATAAAGCACTCACAAAAAGGGAACTTCGAGACTTGATCGAGTACCTTATAAACCTCAAATGAGTACGGGCCGCAAAATCTGTGCGTGGATTCATGTGTCTTTGAACCTGCCGCTCCGCCTAACGGTACTACAGTCGCAAAAAGACAACCCTCACCCATTTGAAGATTGCATCGCAGCCAGAACAACAGCATAGGGTATCTCGTTGCAACTGCCGAAGCTGGGTTCGCGAGACAGGCGACCTCGCGTGAAACCTGGACTCATTAAGCCGCATAAAAATCTTGCTCGCTCGCGAGGTCCGCCAAGTTGATCAGGATATTTCTTCGTCAGCGACCGTACCGACGCCAGCACTGACGTTCCAACTCCTTTACGGTCAGATTTCGCAATTGTCATTGAACGCTGCTCTGTGCAAGCGCTGCAATGGCCGCAGGGTACTTGCAAGGTTTCGCCAAAGTACTGAGACAGCTTAGCGGCCATGCAGTCCGCCGATACAACCATGTCGACGACTTCATCGAGCCTCGCAATCTCAGCCCGCTCACGCTGCTCCAATCGCTCATGCAATTCATTCGCAAGGCTTTGCGAGTCAACGATGGGTTTGTTCTTGCAATAACCATGTACAAGGTTGGACACTTCGATTTCTAGCCAACCTTTTTCCGCAAGCAACTCGATTGCTTTCACGATCTCCTCTCGATCACAAACCAACCGTTTTGCGGCGACTGCCATATTTAATAAGAACCAAGTTCGACCCTTACACAAGCATCCAAGCAACCCATCGATAAAGTCGCGACGTTCATCTTTAAAATGAGACAGCATCGTTCTTGATGAAACCAAAGGCCGAATCTTATAAGTTTCATAGCGCGGCGATCTAGCCGTGATGTAGCCATCCAATTCCAGATAAGTCAGCAACGTGCGAGCCACAAGAATTCGAATGTCTGTTTCCGCCGATAATTGGTAGTGGCTGAGATGAAACGTTTGGCTTTGTCCGCGGATGAAATCGACTAACTTACCAACCGCTTGACGAATCGGCGTATCGCCAATTGCAAAATTTTCGAGTAAGACGAGATCATTGGGATCAAAAAGCAGCTCACAAATGGCGTTCTTTCCATCGCGTCCCGCTCGGCCAATCTCCTGGGCATACGCTTCCAAGGAAGCAGGCGGGTTGTAGTGATAAACATATCGGATATTGGGTTTATCAATGCCCATACCAAAGGCAATGGTGGCAACCACGATGCCAGCGTTGGATTCGTGGAACCATGCCTGTGTATCAGCTCGAACTTGGTCCTCCAGTCCCGCATGATATGGTCTTGCCAGCAGGCCGGTTGAGGTTAAGTATTCCGCTAAACTGACCGCTGTTTTTTGCAGAGTGACATAGACAACGGTCGCGCCAGTCGGACGAGCTTTGATTGACTTTACGAGCAAATCGTCCCGCCTGTCGGAAGCAACGACCTGCGATCGCAATTGCAAATTGGGGCGAAAGAATGGCGTTCGAATGGCGTTCTCTTGTTCGATGTCAAATGCGTCGCAGATATCATCCAAAACCGAAGGGGTAGCGGTCGCGGTCAGTGCCAAAACACGTTTAGCTCCGAGCACCTTGGCTAGTTCGGCGAGCCTCAGATAGTCAGGTCGAAAATTGTGACCCCAACGGCTGATGCAGTGGGCTTCATCGACGGCAAATAACGAAATCGGCAGGTCGCAAATCGCCGCGCGAAATCGTTCGTTGAAAAATCGCTCCGGTGCAACATAAAGTATTTTTGCGACCCCATTGCGAACGTCTTGCATCGTCTGTGAAACCTCAGAGGCCGACATCGTGGAATCAATCCGAGCGGCTCGAATGCCACAGCGCTGCAGGGAATCGCATTGATCTTTCATTAAGGCGATTAATGGTGAAATCACAATCGTCGTGCCAACCAATAACTGCGAGGGCAATTGATAGCAAAGTGACTTGCCTCCACCTGTGGGAAAGACTGCGACCGCACTTTGCCCGCTCATCAGACGACGGATCACTTCTAGTTGGCCCAACTGAAACGATTCTTTGCCAAAACGGCCGCGTAAAAGCGAGAGCAAAGTAGAAACGTCAACATCAGGAATTGGCGAAACTGTTGGATCACTTGGCATCTGGCTTCCAATCTACCGCTGTCATCATCGCTCTGTCCCTAAACTAGCATCGTAACCTTTATACGTCGCTAGGCCGCGCAGTCGCAATAAGATTAGGCTGTTAGGCTGGTTTGTCTGCATCCATTGATTGCCATTCTCTATCCATTCGACCGCTTTGCCATCGCCCAATAGGCGACTGAAAATAGACAAGGCGAACAAAATCTCGACCGATCCATTTCTGATACTCTTTTTTTTAGTGATTGGACAGGTCAAGTAAAGGCTGGGTTCGCCATGGGTGCATGACATGGTTTGCGGGACGGATTGAGGTCGCGAGAATTTTGCTGATGATTTACAATACGAGGGCTTCAGTTAGTGTGACTGGGGGTTTTGG
>JAYVSE010000485.1:0-13548 GCA_043775635.1 Planctomycetaceae bacterium
ACAAACAGAAGATGTTGGCGGAGTGAGCCTCGCTACCATGCGGCTTGTCCGCGTGGAGCGTTAATCAATCGTTATACACATCGCTGCACGATCATTTTCTGATCATGGCCCGACGGAGACAAGCTCCGCCCGTGGCCAACGTCATTTTTACTTCTCCATCTGGTTGTGATCGCGGCCCGACGGGGACAAGCCCCGCACGCGGCAAGATTATGGAATTAAACTTGCGCAAAGGCTCCTTACTCACAATACCAAATTATTAACAGCCCAGCGTTAGCGATAACTGATGTAACGCAAACTTATACCAACTCCAGCCCGCGCATGGTGCCTGTGCTGCTCGCAAATTTGTCGGACTCCACGCCAAGTCTTTGCAGCATGGTGACATAGAGATTGGCCAGCGGATAGTTGTTCTGCGTGTCAAACGCGAGGTGCTGGCCATGCTTAAAACCTCCTCCCGCAAGCAGTACAGGCAGATTGATGTTGCTGTGAGTATTAGCATCACCCATCGGCGTCCCGTAAAGCACCATCGTACGGTCGAGTAACTTCTGGCTTGATTCGTTTACGGACTGGAGGCCATCAAGTAGGTTTTTCAGCTTTTCCAAGCCGGCGCGTTCGATGATTTCGAGCTGCTTTAATGCGTCTTCGCTGCCGCCGTGATGTGTGAGATTGTGGGTATCAACGCTCACGCCGGGCAATTTGAGCGGCGGTGTGCCAAAGCCTACAAACACAGTGATCAGCCGCGTACTATCGGATTCAATTGCCAACCGCACTACGTCGTACATTTGTTGAATCTTTTCGAGCAGAATCGTGTGGTCGTTGCGTTCCATGTCTTGCGGTTCCGGAACCGAGGTTGTCGGTTTGGGCTTCTTTTCCCAGGCGGAAGACTCCTGAAATTGACGTTCCAGACTTCGCACTGCAGTGAAGTATTGATCCACCCGCGCTTGATCGGTTACACCCAACTGTTGCTGCATGCTTTTCGCACGCTCTGCAACGAAGTCGAGCAAGCTGCGACCGCGCCGCAAGTCTTCTAGTCGCGCGGCGACTTCTTGCGGATTGCCTTGCACGAACATCCGCCGATAAATGGTTGAAGGGCTTGTTTCCGGTGGAATCATCACGCCGTCGCGCGTGTACGACAGCCCGCGCGTACCGGGGCCCACAAGCACCGAGAGCGATGGGAATCGCGTTTTTGTTCCGATCTGCTCTGCGGCCAACTGATCGAGCGAGATGGTGTTGCGAAAACTACCGGAGAGTGGATGAGGCGCTGCCGACAGGAAACAGACTTCTGCCTCGTGACCTCCATCGACCTCGGGGTGCGACACGCCGGAAAACACAGTTAAGCGTTCGCGGTGTTCCTTGAGAATCGAGAGGTAGGGAGAAGGCTCGTAGTCTTTGCCAGGTTTCTCGGGAAAGAAGTTTTTCGGCAGGAGCCCCTGGTTGGTTTGGATGGCCAGAATTCGTCGCGGTACAGCGGCTTCCGACTCGGCCGCACGCGCGGCGCTCCCGAAAATCGGCCGCATTGCATCCAGAAACGGCAGCGTAAACGCGACGCCCGCTCCACGCAGAAAAATTCTCCGAGGAAGCCGAGGAACAGATAGATGGATAGGTGAACTCATGAGGTGCTCCAAAGATTTAGTGAGTGGGTGATCATGGTTTGGGCTGCGGAACCGGTTTGCCCAGTTCCTTCATGGCAACCTCGATCCGCTCTGGGGTCCAATAACCGGCGGGGTCGAAGAGTTGTGTTTGGCGACACATCGTCATCATGTCCGAACCGTAAATGTCCAGCGACCGGAGCCGCGGCAGCAGAGCGAGTTTCGCGAATCCGTCAGCGCTGAACTTGCCGCCGTTGATAAAGATCCGCTCGATTTCGGGAAGCTGGACGACGAGAGCCAGGGTTTCGTCGTTCGCATTCGCTTCCGGGTCGCCATTCGGGCCGTTGCCCAGCCCGATTGTGGGAACGTAACCGTCGAGCTTCATTGTGAGCGCCGCAACGTTCACCTTCTTAGCCGTCAATTCCTCGATGACGGCGCCGCGGTCTTTTGGCTTTTGATCTGCATTAGTGCTCTCGTTCGCAGTGGCTACCGTCGAAATCGAATATGTCAGTATGAGAGCAATTAGTCTTGAAAGGTTATGGATCATTTGTGAATATCTTGGGAGTGAATATGGTCTTTCGGTAAGGGGTACTATTTCACTGGACTCTGGTGCTCACTCACCAGATACCACTTTCCGTCTTCGCGGACCCAGGTCGTTGTGTAGCGAATATCCCAGACCGGGGCCTCGACGTCCTTCTTGATTGCAGTGGCGCGTCCTGTCTCAACGGCTGCTTCGGAATACATGGTGATGTTCTGCTCGGAGATTTTGACTTCATCAACTTTGTTGGCGGCGTCGTTGTATGCGGAAGTGAAGTCAAAGAAATTTTCGGTGAGCGTGAGTTTCATGGTGACGGGCTTAGTCGTCAAATCGAGTTGGTAGTCCATCCAAGACTTCTCTTCGCCAAAGCTACTTTTACCGATCAGTGTCTTCTCCGTAAAAACATAGATGCCCCCCGTGCTGTCCTTCGCCATCTCATTTCCTCGTGCCTCTCCCGAGACGAGTTTCCAGGCACCCACGAGTTTTTCAGGGGTGAACTCATCTTCTCATTCGTCGGCCCCGAAAGTGATGGCCGGCATGAACATTAGCAACGTCAGGAAAGCAAGGTAGGATCGCATTCGAGAGCACCTGGATTGAACGTGGGTTAAGCAATGAGTGTGAAAATAAGTGACGGTCCCGAAACAAAATACGCTTCTAGCGGAACGGCGCTAGGCGGCCTGTTGATTTTGTTGTTTTTTGAATTTTAGCGTGCAAATCATAACCCGAATGCGTAAGCGAGGGATCGCAGTGGTACCTCGCTTACGCAGCGGGTTACTAAATCAACAAGCGGCGAGCCTTCCGGTATCGAGGAACCGGAGAGCTTGCGTTCTTCCGTTAGAGTCTCGCTTTGTATTCGCTGAAAAGCAGTGGTTGGATTCATTTGGTCCGAAAAAGATCGCTTTGAATCATTGAGTGGATAAGGGAACGGATCCCGTGTTTAGAGGATATAGTCTTGTCTAGTATCCTTTCCACAACCGCGCGATCAGCGAAGGAAACGGGCGTGCCAGTGGCATAGACAACCAGTTGTTCCACAAAGTTACGTGCGATTTGACGCTCATCCCGGAGCAACAGCGTCTTGAACTCGCGGATGTCGGTAAAAGTTCCCTCATTGGCAAGTTCTCCGGAAGGATCGACCGGCAGGCCGAGTACGAACTCAGTACGCCCCGACAGCACAGGGGGCTGTGTGAAGCGGTCTCCTTTTTCCAGGGAACGATAACGTGGGCGGAACCCGCCGATCGCGTCGTAACTCTCCAGCGCAAATCCGGGTGGATCAATCGATTGATGACAAGCCGCGCACGACGGATCGGCGCGATGCTTGTCGAGCAATTCTCGAATCGTCGTCGCTCCGCGTGTATCGGGCTCAACGGCCGGAATGTTTGGGGGCGGTGGCTCAGGAGGTTTTCCGACGATCTTGCGCTGCACCCAAGCTCCGCGGCGGACGGGTGAGGTTGTGGTGCCGTTGGCAGTTACCTTGAGTACGGCTGCCTGGGTGAGTAAACCGCCACGCTGCGATTCGGCGGGAAGCGGTACTTTGCGAAACTGATTACCAACCACCGGTTCCTTGGGCAAAACCGAGGGAGGCAAACTCGCGCGATCTTGCTTGGGTCGAGGATTCTCTTGTGCAATCGTAAAGTCCTCGATGTCCACGAGGCCGATCCCGCCATAAAACTCGGCCATCGTTTGATTGAGCATTACAAACTCGGAATCGATGATATGCGAAGCTGCCAAGTCGCCTTTGACGAGTTCGCCGAAATATGCTCTGGTTTCACCGACCATTGAATCCCGTAGCAGGCGGCTGAAATCGGGATAGAGCTTCGGATGGGGAGTGTTCTCATCGATCATGCGCAGATCAAGCCATTGATCCGTGAAGTCGGCAATGAACCTTGCTCCTTTAGGGTCGGCGAGCATTCGCTCGGTTTGCGATTTTAGGACTGCCGGCTC
This sequence comes from Planctomycetaceae bacterium, assembly GCA_043775635.1. Taxonomy (GTDB): domain Bacteria; phylum Planctomycetota; class Planctomycetia; order Pirellulales; family Pirellulaceae; genus UBA6163. Next base: position 4,066 of record JAYVSE010000485.1, read on the forward strand.
GCGAAGTTTTCCCTCTTTGGCGACTGCGAACAGTGCTTCGTCGGGCATCGAATTCCACAGAAAGTACGATAAGCGGCTCGCCAGCGCGAAGTCGTCTAGTTCGCCTACCGGCTCGCGGAGGAACAGAAAGTCGGGCGAGCAAAACGCTGTTTCATACGCAGCGAGCATCGCTTCCTCAAAGCGAGACTTCTCTTCTAAGCGTTCTTTCACGATTGCAACGTACGGTTTCAATTCGTCGGTCGTGACCGCTCGGCGGAAGACCAGCGGCAGGAAATTGGCGAGCAGTTTTTCCGCGTCAGCAAGCGGGTCAACTGAAGTCACGCTCCAATATCCGTTTTGACGAAGTGCCGTGAGCGGTTGCGGACCACCACGAAACTGCCCCATCGACCGGCGCCGAGGACGCTGTTCCGGCGGCAGGTTATCCAATTTCGCCAGTGGCAAGTCGCCAAACATTCTGCGATGTCCCACTCCGGGCCATTGGTCGACTAGCGGCCCTTCGAGTTCAACCCACTCCACGACGATGCCATCGCCGGTGTAGCCTGCCAGTTTGTTGTAGGGTATTCCCTGCCAACCGTGGAGGATGGACGCGGGCTGAAACAACAGGGACTCACCTGGATTGAGCCATAAAACGGCCTCGCTTTGCTTAGGTTCGAGCGATGGAGCGTCGAAATAAAGCACCGCATTGTTCTTGGTGCCTGAGTGTTTCGTTTCCACAAGGAACCGGCCAACGTTCGGCGTGGTGGACTTGACTTCCCCTTTTTCCCACGTGAAGCTCCACAGGGATGTGCGGAACCGATAATAGCCAGGGATTGCAGGCGCAACCATCGAAAAATCGGGTTTGTAGTCGTCGCCATTTCGCATGAAGCCCACAGAGCCGCGATAGGGAATCTTTCCTTCCCGTTTAAGTTGATCGAAGAATCCGTAACCGCTTCCACCTGGAACGTTGCCGCTGGGGACAGATAGGGGGAACAAGTCAGCATCGTACTTAAAATTCTTTAAACACACACCGCAGCCATTGATGATGCCGTCCATGATCCCGCCGTCGTCGCCCGGATAAATCCGCGCTGTTTGATTGGCATCTCGTTCTGGATATGGGGTGATCGTTTGCGCTAAAGCCTTGCCGGCCGCTTCGAGATACTTGTTGATTTGCACGGTGGAGAATTCAAGCGAGGTTCCCGACTTGTTGTAGCCCAGCTTGCGACCATCTTCCGGCAGGAGATCGGCGACTTCGAGCTCCGGCAGTCCCAGCAAATCGCGGAGCGTATTCTCGTATTCGGTACGATTGAGCCTCCGCAATGTGCTCCGACCCGCACCGCCCCGTCGGGCAAGGTCGGCGGTGGCGAGCGACTCACCCAAAGACCTCATGAACAATCGTTGTTCGGCCTGAGGCAATTTCTCCTTGGGAGGCATTTCACCATTCGTGACACGGTCATGAACCTTGATCCACGCACCGAGGGTATTTGCATCGAGGCCCGTCTCAGACAACTGCTCTAGATTCAGCCCACCCTCTTTCGTCTCGGCATTGTGACACTCGAGGCAACGGGACATCACAACCTTGCCAACCGAATCCGGCAACGGTGCCGCGAAGGAAAACGCTGCGCCGGTTATCAACCAGACAACCAGTCCGCAATCGACAATCAGCGCGGAGCGATTCTTTTGTTTCGAACTGGCGAACGCTTGAGTCATTGATCTCATAGCCGACCTACGGTCTGCATCCGGATTCCCGTTGAAGGCCCCATAGTGATATTGCGGCGTTTGGGCGTCACGGGGGATGTTTCGAGTAGCTGAAGCTTCCATTTCGAAAGTATGGTTCCTAAGACAATCGCCATTTCATACGAAGCGAACGCAGCGCCCGCACATCGTCGGTTGCCGCCGCCGAATGGAAAATATTCGGCGGGCGAGTAAGTTCGATCGATAAAGCGCTCTGGTCGAAATGCATTTGGCTCAGGGAACGTTTCTTCACGATAGTGTGCCAGAACCGAAGCGGGAGCAACGGCAGTTCCCGCAGGCAATTTGTATTCCGCTAACTGCATCGGACTTTTTAACAATCGTATAACTTCGGTGACGATTGGATTCAATCGCATCGTCTCTTGAACGACCGCTTTCAAATAAGGCAACTTGGCGAGCGACTCGGGCGAGTCATCGCCAACGGCTTTCAATTCGTCTTGGAGCGTTTGCAGCGTCTGTGGATTACTGTGCAAATGGTACATTGCCCAGGCCAGGGAGACGGCCGTGGTCTCATGACCGGCGAAGAGAAACGTGCCCAGTTCATCGTAAGTATGTTCGGCTGTGATTGCGGAACCATCTTCGTAGTGAGCTTTCGTAAGCAACGTCAAAATATCCTGTCGTTCCATGGGTGCATCTTGGCGACGCTGGATCTCGGATTCGAATGCCGCTCGTAATTCCGATTGTGATTTGGTGAAGCGATCCCAAGGGCTAAGACCGAAAAAATGAAAGTGCGTCTTTCTGGAAAAGAACAACAACGGCGACATCGACTTCATTGTTTGGCCAGACAGTTGCATCAACTTGGCGATCGACTGTTGGTTTTCACCGCCGAAGATGGTTTGGACGATGACATCCAGTGAAATTCGGGTTGTCGTGGAGAGCATCTCAAACGGTTTTCCTTGAGATATACGTTCCATGCCGTCGATGGCGATTGTCTGCATGATTTGCGCGTAGGCACGCATCCGATCACCGTGAAACATCGGCATGATCAGTTTTCGTTCTTGCCGATGTCGCTGGCCCGTTAGCAGCAGCATTGATCCTTCGCCCAGAATAGGTTTCACCGATTGCTGAGCAAAAATATCGTACTCCGCCGAATCATGGGCGAAGATTTCACGAATCAAATCCGGGCGTCCGGTTACGACGACCGGACCATTTAAGGCATGAACGTAAAACGGATCTCCATACTGCTTTGACCATTCTTCGAATGCTTCACGCGGGCTGCGAATGAGCTTTAGCGTCGGTCGCCAGCGACCACGAGGACCAAGAAGCAAGTCAGGCGTATTTCGAGTATTCATTTCAGTACAATACCACTCTTTAAGTACCTAGTGCATCAGCCATTCCTATTTTTGAATACCTGGATGTGTCATGGCATAAGTGGAATTGCACTGGGCAGTCTTAAGGTAAAACCATTTCTCGCCGTATTTTTGGTCGGGAATGACGTTGCCAGCGGCGTCCAAATCTTCGCCAACAATGACTGCATAACCGGTATCCTTGCACTTGTCAGCGTTCGTCCAACCGCTCATAGCCATGAACCCTTGCGAGCAGCGAGAAAACGGCGTCGGCGCGTTCGATTGTCCGCGCGACATCGGCAGCGTCGGATACATAGATACCGTCTGCGCTGATGACATCAACGGGCCCCGTCACACTATCCGTTGAGCCGGTCAAGTTTAAGGCCGATCCACCGATGTAGACGCTCGACAACAAACTGCCGTCAACAGGATCATCGACGGTCACCTTTCCTGCGGATGCATGGATGTAAAATGACACAACGATGTTAGCGGCGAGGCTTGTGAGATAAACGTGAAATTTCAAGAAGTGCGCTGGCCATGAGAATTGCCTGATTGAAGAGGGGCGGGGAGCATTCGCATTTTTGCCTGTCCTCTGTTAATCTAGGGGCGTGGCCGGCCTGGACGACTCGACAGTGTGGGGTGTGACAAAATGCGTCTCCAAGGCAAATAGCAAAGTACAAAGCAGTTTTCCGTTACGTTCCCCTGAGCAATAAGGTCAAGGTGCATACGATGCCAAATCACAGCCTTCGTCGTAGGAATCGTCGATATCGAAATATTGGAATCGAGTCACTTGAGAGCCGGGCGATGCTTTCGGTTGCTGCAGTAAGTTTGCGCACAGATGGAGTGGATACTGGGAATGTTGGTTCCACGTTCTCACAACAAAGCGCCGACGGTCGTTACGTTGTCTTTCGCAGTTCAGCTACAAACCTAGTCAGTGGCGTCAATGACGTCAACGGTTTCAATAGCGACATTTTCCGCCGTGATCGATTGACGGGAATGACGGAACTCGTGAGTGTCAGCCGACTGGCTGCGAATCGAACGCCGGACCAACCCTCGTTCAACGCATACATCAGCGGCAATGGCCGGTTTGTCGTCTTTGAAAGTGATGCCAGCGATCTGGTACCAAACGACACGAATGCGGATTTCTTCAATCCTGGCCGCGACATTTTTGTCCGCGACATGGTGACCAAGACTACGAAACTCGTGAGCATCAACCTACAGGGAGGCACAACCAAAAATGCTCAGAATATTATCCGTGAATCGGATCAGACCGATGGCAGGTTAATCAGCGACAACGGACGTTACGTCGTATTTCAAAGCCGTGCGTCCAACTTGGCTGCGGGGGATAACAACGGGCAGCGTGACGTCTTCGTTCGCGATCTCACGGAAAAAAAGACCTGGCTAGTAAACGTAAACAATGCCGGGCAAGCAGGCCAAGGCCCTTCGGACCACGGTGTGATCAGTGCGGATGGTCGTTACGTTGCCTTTGAAAGCTATGCTCGCAACCTGATCGCCAACGACCTTAACTTTAATCCGAAAATTTTCCTTCACGATCTTCAAACGCATACCACAAAGTTGGTAAGCAACAATGATTTGCAGAATGGTGCTCTGGTATCTGGTGGGTCATTTCTGCCGAAGATCAGCGATGGTGGCAATGTGATTGTATTCGAGAGCTTCCGCAGGCTTTCCAGTGCGGACGCAAACAACGCTAATCGCGATGTGTATGTACGCGACATGCGAAAGGCAAAGCCTGACATCGTGAGCATCAGTTCCACTGGCGGTCCGGCGAATTCAACGTCATTCGATCCCAATATCAGTGACGATGGTCGATATGTGGTATTCGAAAGTCTCGCGAGCAATCTGACGACGACAGACAGGGATCCAAGCGCGATCCCTGACCTCACTGACCTTGACAATAAGGACGTGTTCCGGCGCGACTTAAAAACAGGGACGACAGTGCTGGTAAGCTTCAACTTCCAGAATTCACGCAGCGCTTTGGGAGAATCGCGAAACATCGCGGTCAGCGGTGACGGACGCATCGTGTCATGGGAAAGCCAGTCTCGCAATCTGACAGCAGGCTTTGTAGAACGGAATGATTCGGTTTTTGCTTTCGATATTTTTCGTCGTGACATGGTGACAAGAGTGACGACTCTCGTCAGCGGTCGATTGGGCTCGGCGACGCAAAGCGGTAACAACGGTGCGAACTTCCCAGTGGTCAGTCGCGATGGACGATATATTTCGTTCCACAGCACTTCGAGCGATCTGATCTCCCGTGATACAAACAGCGGCAACGGCGGCAAGCAGACCGACGTGTTCGTCGCGGGAGCAGCCTACACGAGACCCCCGTCCTCGCTACTAGAGCTCGCTGCACCGCCACCAGACAAGCTCGCTATCAAGCGGCTCGATGACTTTTTTAGCACCTTGGAACTGAACCACCTAACGTTTAATGACCAGGGCAGTCAAATGGTATAGGCTTGATATAAAATAATTTTTTTGTCCACTTCATCGAGCCCGACTACGTTGGTTACTACATGTTGATTGCCACAAGCTACCACTGGTCGATCCGAAGTACCATGATCTCGAACGTTGCTGCATCGGTCTGCATTTCATTCCTTCTCGTAATGGCGAATATTTCGGTCTCGCTTTCCCAAGTCCCTCTGGCAGCCGTTCGTTTTGAACAGATCGAAGAGGTTCTTTCGGCTTTTGAGGAAACGCAGCATCTTTATGTTCAAGGAGAGATCGGTGTAAGTCCCGAACAACTGGCAGTATTAGAAACGTGGTTGGACGAGCATGGACCGCACTGGACCGTTGTTCTCATGCAGCGCGGTGCGGACCAGCATTACTCCGCGCCGGACGGTCGTGTTTTTTCGGGGATGGACGCGGTCGAGTTTGCTCTCGGGCACGGACTGGCTAATCGTACTCGATTTGGACGACTCGAGCACCCAAAGACCGGCGAGACCGACGGAGCGGCGTTTGTTTTGTTCCTTGAAGATCGCAAGTTCAGCTACTACGCCAGTGAGGCACAAGATAGGCGTGGCATTGGTGAGGCGCAATGGATCGGTAATCTTGATCGCAACGCGCGAGTCGCTATGCAGAATGGCGGACGAATGATTGATGCCGTAAAGGATACGGTCAACGACATAAACAATCGCCTTGGTCAAGCCATCGCCAACGAGGAGCAAGCTGAACGCGAACGGATCGAGCAAGCCGAACGCATCAAGCGGGAACGACAGCGAGCGGTCGCTCAGGTCCAGTCAGACATCCAGGAAACGCGTTCCAAGCTGCTTCCTGAGGTCCAAACGATCGCGACCGAGTTCCTCAATAACTTCCCCGAGGCGAGTGCGTCGGTCATGGCACGTCCACCGCTTTCTGAGTGGAAGTCCAACAGCGCTGGCAAGGTCTCACACTTCATAGCTATTCCGCCGCCGCAGAATTGCCTGTGCAGTCCGCGCAACAGCTACTTCGCCAAGCCAGGAGCGAGCATCTGAGTGGCAATCCGGCGTTCATCCAAACCATCATCGGAATACGCAAGGCACTCGATGAGGGTGACGGCGCTATCAATGTTGCCATCAGAAATGTCGAACAAGACGCAGCTCGTAAACAAACGATTCGTCGCACGATTCTTACGATGCTTAGCATTGTATTTGTATTGTCAGCTTCGTTGCTCTTATTTCTTCACCGCCGCCGGCGCCCCGCTCTCGCAGCGGCAAATCAGCTACTTTCGGTCAGCCAGCAGCAATTCCAGACGTTACAAACGTCGATCGACGCAGTCCATGTTCGCAAAAACGCGATTCTGGGAACGCTTGAGCAATTCGTGAAGAGAGGAAAGACCGGTGAGACGTTGCAGGTGGCACAACGGATTGCAACGGATTTCGAAGTCATTCAAGCGATGACGAATGCTGCGAAGCAAGTGTTCTCGAATGTGGAAGGCCTTATTTATCCAAGCAGCCTAGGGGCGCAGGTCATCAATCTGTTTAGCCCCGCACGTTACCTTGAAGGCCGTAATCTGCTAGGCAGTAAAGTCTTTGACGTCGGCCACAAAGATTCGATTACAACTGTCACGGGCACGCCTGAAACTGTTGCCTCTGCCACGGGCAATTCTGACACTGGCTCAGAGCCTGCGTCGCAGTACGCAACGTTCGATGACTTCGTGTCGGATATCGGTAAGAGGCGAGAATCAACGGAACAAAAACTGGACCAGCTAGAACTCTGCTCTCGCATGGCAGTCCCCACGCTCGATGATTTTGAAAAAAGGTATGTTTCGCTTGGTGAGCTAGCTCATACGCTCAAAGCAGAAGCGAGCAAGGATGGCTTTTTTACGGTTCCTAACCTCGTAGCGGAGCTTTTGCCTTCGGTGCGCCGTCTCATCGATCGCGGCCGAAAGATGTCTGAGATCGATCCTGTGCACGTCATCAATACGCTCTGTCCCGGAGCGAGCAGGCAAATCGTCGACGCCAACGCAGCGATTTCATTTGTGGATGAAATTCGAACACAACAGTTCCCTATTTTTGATGATGTGGGCGATAAGCTGAAAGCACTTAACCACCGTGCTAAGTGGATCGAAGAGCACGTGACATCGATGGGTAACCGATTAAGCCAACTAATGCATGATGCATGTGACCATCAGATGCAAGACGTGCTGAAGCAAATTAAAGCCGACGCCAACGTCTTCTTGACAAAACTTCACGGCATCATGCAAGTCGCAGAAGTTACGATCAACGAACGCCGTGCCGAAGTGACAGTGACGCGTCATTCCTTGTCAGACGCTCGTGCTAACGTTGCCAAGGTGCTGTCGATCCAGACCTCTGAAGCGATCGCCGAAGAGAGTCTGAATCCCGATGAGCATCTAACTTCTGCGGAATCCGCCATCAAAGCAACGGTTGTCGCAATTGATATGGGAAACCTCGATGGTGCTGTTCAGGCGGCAATCGCTGCACAAGAAGAAACGCGTTATGCGCAGTCCCTCGTGGATGATTCCTTGCAGTCGCTCAACGATTTCTCCATTCGCTACCCGAAGTCCTGCGAGGAATTAAAAGACGCGATGAAAACGCTTGCTGATGTCTCTCAAATTATCAGCGCCGCAGAGCAAGCCTACGCGCCGACTGCCATGATCTGGCACGATGAGCCCGACAAAGAAGACGACTCGACGCAAACACAAGACGATGAGGAAGCATGGGAAACAGCACCGTACGCCTCAGGAGAGCCGATCTCAATGCAAGTTGAATCCGCCGGGCGAATCCTAGAAACCATCCGTTCGGGGCTCGAATCGGCTCGGGCCAAGCATGCCTCCGGTAAGCTGCGCGAAGCTGCCAACATCCTTCGCTTCGCGGCGGAGGGCACGGCGGAATCAATCAAACGTCTGGTGTTAGCAAAGAACCATTGCAAGCGACTCGATGCCCTCGTACCTACCAACATTCGACGTGCTGCAGCATTGACAACGGAGCTGGAGAAACTTACCGCATACGTCGAAGATCCGCGAGCAGAAACGTCCACTCAGCAAACTCATAAACAACTCCAGAGCCAGCATCAGCAATTGGCAAACGACCTCCGCACACTGCGGGTCGCCAGAGATCCCTTTCACGATTCCGATCAACTTATCAAGCACCGCATCGCGTTGATTGAGCTGCGATCGCTTATTAACGCAGACTTTACCGCCTTTAAAAAAGCGAAGCTTGCGGTCGAGGGGGCACGTCGTGAAATCAAGGCCGTTGCACGACTTGCAATGCAAAGCATTGAAGACCAAGTACCTGATAGCGCCGAGATTGCTCGCTGTCAAAACGAAACACGACGATTGGATCCGATTGTTACCGCTGCCGAAGTTGCGCTGCTTGTCGCGCACAATGATTGGCAGGCTATTCAAAAGACTGCTTCCGATGCCACCGCAGAACTGGGCGTCGTGTCAGGCTCGCTAAGCCAAGAGTTGCGAGCGGCTCATGAGGCGGCAGTGTTTATCGCGACGGCATCTTCAGAAGTCTTGCGAGCATCACGATGGACCGGTGCTTATGGAATTGCGGTATCGGGTCAGCCCGGTTCGCAAGAACTAGAAGGGGCGAGAAATGCGTTGGCGAATGGTGACTACGCCGCAACGATGTCATTGTGTGGCAATGCGGTGAGCGCTGTTGCAGCAGCCAATAGTATAGCGGAAGACGAGGTGGCAAGTCGTCGTCGTCAAAAAGAAGTTGCTGCCGCCAGGCGAAGGTCACTGCAGCAGAGCTTGTTCAGCGCATCAAGTGGTTCTTCGTTTGGCAGCTCTAGCAGTTCGTGGCCTAGCAGTTCATCCGGCGGCAGCAGTGGATTCAGTCGTTCGGGCTGGTAAGTAACGATCGATAAAAAAGTCATGTAAGCACTCTTGCATAAGTTTTCGCACATGACTTGTTAAACCGCGTGCCCATCGGGCCGCGTGTTTTGAGGCAAACGCGCGGGGCGATGCCCACGCGGTTAAACTAAGAAACTTGTGCACGGGTGCTTA
>JAYVSE010000486.1:0-8678 GCA_043775635.1 Planctomycetaceae bacterium
GAGTGATCCACCTGAATCGCAACTGGTCATACGCTCAGGAATCACACCAGCGATTGACATCGACACGCCCATGGTTCAGTCACTCGTCCAAACGGGAACTCCCGCCGAGTCGCTTCCCAAGAAATCATCATTGCTTTCACAGGATGTACGCGCAAAGCTTTCCAGCGATTTGATCGACGACGCGTTTGCTGATCCATTATTGCTAAATTCAATTTCTTGAAATCAATGGAACGATCCGTTCATGGTCAACGTGTAGCTGACAAGTTGACGGAGCTTGATGAGACCGTCATTGTCACACTCAGCGGTGCAAGCGGGAACACGACCATCAGAGGTCGACGCATAGGTATTAGGGTTGGCATTTTAGAGTGGAATGTCAGAGTAGAACAATTGTCCCCATTGTTTTCCGAGCAATTGGGACAATTGCTCTACTCTCAACGCGCTACTCGCAAACCCTGCTACTACTGAGTATGCTACTTCTACCAATTCCCCATCTAGGGACACCGCACATTGCCGGCCGGCCTCCTTCATCGGAATGTTGCTCAGCCAAAATCATCGCACTCGCTAGGACGTAACGTTCCATGGCTTCAAAACGTAAACCTTTGCCTATCCCAGATAGCTGCTACACGTTTCGCGCTAGAAACCTAAACCAGCGGCTGGCGCGAATTCGCTTGCGATATGAGCTACTTGAATCGCGCACGATGCTGGCGGCAGAGATCGGCGCTGGTGTCCAGGCTTCAGCCGCTTACCAGCAACTCATCGCAACCGAATCGCCTAAAGGCTACACACCAACCAGCGCTCCCATCACGTGGTTCGAGACCTTCTCTGCTGTCGAACGCGTTCCGCTCTCATCGCTCGACAGCGTTGATCAATCGCTACCTGTTGACGTCGCAGGCCCCGTGCCTTTGGCTGTTGGCGAATGGATCGTGCAGCTGAAAAACGCGGCGTCGCAAAAGCTCCGCCGACTCAGCGATGTCGATGCGTTGCTAACCGACAACAACAACCAATTTACGATCATCTCCGGTCTAGGTGACGAAGGCTTGATCCTGGTGCGCGGCGTCGGTTTTTCGAAAGCCGATATCGAAGCGAGCCTTGCACAGAATTCAAACATCACTTCCTTTAGCCTCAATCAGTTAATCACCGGCCAGGCCACCACGCCCAACGATACGGACTTCGTTCGCGGTGCGATGCCAAGTCTCACGACCATCGCTATGCCGGCTGCATGGGATGTGTCGCGAGGCACTCTCACCACCGTGGTCGGCGTGCTGGATACGGGGATCGATTTGGCTCATCGCGACTTGTATCTGAACATCTGGTTGAACCAAAGAGAAATCCCGTCGCGATTTCTCGATAACGTCGGTAACAAATTGGTGGACATTGATGGGGACGGACTGATAACCTTCTACGATCTCAACAATGTGACTCGTGCGGCCACGAGTCCGTATTCACTTACGTTTGGTGGCATCGCTAACGGGCCGAATAAGGACTTCGTAAATGACCTGAACGGCAACGGTTACATTGACGGTCTTGATATTCTCGCGGACCCACTATGGGCGGACGGACGCGATACGGACGGCAATGGCGAAGTCGACGATTTTTTTGGAGTGAATTTTCGCGGTGGCGGAGTGCGGAACAATCCGATGGACCAGCAAGGACACGGCACTCACGTTGCGGGAACCATCGGCGCGATCGGTGGCAATGGGACTGGCGTGACGGGAATCAATTGGTCCACGTCGCTGATGGCACTGCGAATCTTGGATGATCAAAACCAAGGGGACACCAGCGCAGCGATTTCGGCGATCAATTATGCCCGTACCATGCGCGAACGGTATGGTGTCAGTAACGCGGGGCGAGTCACCGGCGGTGCGAATGTTCGTGTCCTGAACAACAGTTGGGGCCAGCCCGGTGGCTTTGAAAGCTCGCTGGAAACAGCGATCAAAGAAAGCGGCGACGGAGGAATTCTGTTTGTAGCCGCATCAGGCAACGGCAACTTCTTAGGTCAAGGTGTCGAAAACGATCGCACGCCGTTTTATCCCGCCGGGTATGACTCGCCGAACGTGATCGCGGTCGCGGCAAGTAGCTTCAACGATTCGCTAACCTCGTTTTCAAACTTTGGTGCCCAATCTGTCGACCTTGCCGCGCCAGGTGCCGGGATTCGCAGCACGGAACTGGGTGGTGGTTATGGCACACGAAACGGCACCAGCATGGCCACGCCCCACGTTGCGGGCGCGGCAGCGCTGGTTTGGGCTGCACTTCCGGACGCGACTGTCGACGAAGTTCGCCAAGCAATCTTTTCAACCGTCGATCCGATCACCGCGCTGGCTGGCAAGGTCAAGACTGGAGGTCGCTTGAATACGGGCGCTGCGATCAATTCCAATGTCTTCGCACCATCGGCACGCCTGACCGCTAAGCAAGACATCACCAAAAAAGGCGGTGCAAGCGTCGAGTTTACGATTCAGTACAACCATCGCAGCGGAATCGACAAGGCCTCTATTGGAGACAACGACCTGTTAGTGACGCGGCAATGGGGGCCAGCAGTCAACGTAACCGCCAAACTAAAACCGGGCACGGTCGTACAGCCAATCGCCAACGGTCCGGTCAATGCAACTTACAGCGTCACTGCGCCAGGTGGAGCTTGGGACGCGCTCGACTTCGGCGACTACCAGATCGCCACGCAGTTCGGAGATGTCCTCGGCAAAGACGGATCGCTGATTCAGAATCGGGACGTAGGTTCGTTTAACGTCAAGATCGGTGACGATCCATCCGTACTGTATGTGAACACCCGCGTCGACAAAACAGGGGAAGGCTCTCTTCGGGACAGAATCATCAGCGCTAATTCAGCGGGCGCGCCACGAACTATCATTTTGGACTCGGGCAATTATCAGATCGGCGTCGCTCATCAACCGGATCCGACGTCGACGTTTTCTTACCCAGACCCTGCCCTGTTCTGCGCAGCACAGACAAACAGAACTGGCTGGTCGAATGCCAACACTGGAGATTTCGATGTTACTGGAAAAATCACAATCATCGGCAATCAAAACGACTTAACAGCCATTGATGGGCAAGGCTTCGACCGTGTGTTCAAGGTTCACACGGGGGCAACTCTGAACTTGGAACGCTTAACGGTTATGGGAGGCGTTTCGCCATCGGACCAAGGCGGAGGTGGCATTCTATCGTCTGGCAACCTTAAACTGATTGACTCGATCGTCCGCGACAATCTCGCCCTTGGCGTCTCGGTCAATGAACCAAGTCGTGGTGGGGGAATCGCAAGTTGGGGCGGCACGGCAGACGTCGACAGAACCTGGATTCACGATAATCAAAGCAACTATGGCGGAGGACTTTTTTACTGTGGTACAGCTGCGGGTACGATTTCAAATAGTACGATAAGTGAAAACGTTGGCGGTGGCCTGCACTCGCATGCTGACATCAATCCTGCTGATCCTTTGCTGAATGTGTCTGCCTTCAACTCCACATTCTCTGCAAATAGTGGAGGCAGAGGAGCGATCTACAACGGCAAGCGTGATGGCTTCGATGCTCCATTTCTAACGAACTCATCGAGTATCAGTCAAGATGGAAGGTTTGTTGCTTTCGATTCAAATCTGTCGAATCTGGTGCCTTCCGATATCAACAATGCTTTTGATATTTTTGTTTACGATTTCGTAACGGCCAAGATGGAAAGGGTGAATATTAGCAGCCTAGGTAACGAAGCGAATAGTTCAAGTTCCGCGCCTGGATTGAGCGGTGACGGCAGATACGTTGTTTTTCAGTCAAACGCGTCAAATCTAGTGCCGGGCGACACCAACGGTGCCACCGATATCTTTGTTTATGATCGCAACCTGAAGTCTATCGAGCGAGTAAGTAAGAATAACGATGGGGTTCAAGCTAATTTTGAATGCGAATCGCCGTCCATAAGCGCTGATGGTCGATTCATCGCATTTGCAAGCATCGCAAACAATCTAACAACAGATGACGAGGCTCCCTTCTCCAAGGATATCTTCGTCTTTGATCGGCAAACGAAACGCATTGAGAAAATCACGCACACGCAATTTGACTTCAACCCCATAAGTGATTTTCCCGTTTTAAGTTCCGATGGTCTATTTGTTTCGTTTGTTTCAGACGCGTCATCGCTTGCAGTCAATGATGACAATAATGCCAACGACGTATTTCTTTTTAATCGAAGCACACGCGTTACTAAACGTGTCGTCGTCCCTAAAAGCGCGGATGAATTGGTTTCGGCGAGTGGCCGTCCAGCAGTTAGCGGTGATGGAGACAGAGTGTCCTTTAGTTCGGTCGTAACCGACAAGATTTCTGGCACCATGCTTGGTACAAGGCTGTTTTTGTATTCCAACAAGGCAAATACAGTACAACGAGTTAGTCTTGATGATCCGAATCTCGAAGAAATTCGAAGTAGTTTACAGCCGGCGATAAGTGCTGACGGTCGATTTATTGCATTCACGTCGGTCCCGAACGATCCCGATCCATTGAATCCTGACGACATAGATCGGGTTTTTTTATTCGACTCACAGTTAGGCTCGATCGAATTGATTAAGCCGGATCCAGCGATCGACGCCGCAATCAATTCTCCGTCGATAACCGCTAACGGTCAAACTCTCGTCTTCGCACTCGCGTCTCTCGGGAGCCTTCTGCGACTCAACAGAAGCACAAACGTTATCGAAGAGCTTGGCACTATTCCTACCACTTCGCTGCTGGAGGCCTCCCGCTTGACAATCACCGCGACTGCGAACGCTGGACTTACCGTGTCTGGTTCCGTCTCGCTTCAGGATGTGCTTTTATCCAACAATGTTTCAGGTATCGATCCATTTACCGTTACGGTGAGAAATGTCGTCAAATCTACTGATGTGGGATCAGACCTCATCGGTCCATTGACTCGTAGCAATGACTTGCCGCCTGTGCACCCGCTGCTTCGAGGCAATCCAGCAATCGACAAGGGAAGTGCACAGTTTGAGGGCACACCGGATCAACGCGGAGTTACTCGAAGGGCGCCCGACATCGGAGCCTACGAGGCGGATCGTGGTTCAATCGAAGGAACACTTTTTGTTGACCTGAATGAAAACCAAATCTTCGATGCGAACGAACCAGGGTTTGGAGAAATTGATTTTAAGGTTGACCAAGACGTGCCAATGGCTCAGGCATTCACGGCAACTAGTGCGCCGGTAACGGGCAAATATCAGTTCGAAAGTGTTCCAGTAGGCATTGCGGACGTACAGTTCAAGGTTCCAGGTGGTTGGAGCCTTTCTCGTAGGAGTATTTCTCGACCGTACTCATTGATTCAGCCCACCGGCGATTCACTACTCCCGTCCATCGATCGAAATGGTCGGCGAATTTCGTTCGTATCAACTGCGTTGGATTTGGTTGCCACCGACCAAAATTTCCTACCGGATGTTTTTGTTGTTGATTCGCTGGATTCAAAGGTGCGACGCGTAAGTACCTCCAGTCTAGGCGTAGAAGCCAGCGGGCCTTCGAACGAAAACGCCATTAGCGCTGATGGCAGGTTTGTTGTGTTTCAGTCGTTTGCATCCAATCTTGTCCAAAACGACACCAACGAACAGGCGGACATTTTTGTCTATGATCTACAAGACTCGACCATTGAATTGGTAAGCAAGAATAAGCAAGGTGTTTTGTCAGATGACTTCAGTCTAGCGCCATCCATTAGCCAAGATGGACGATATGTTGCTTATTCCTCTTTCGCATCTAATCTTGTCACTGATGGAGTCGATGGAATTGTCAATGTTTTCTTCTACGACCGCTTGACTGACGACGTCGAGCTAGTCTCCAGCGGAACGTTCGGAGTTGACTTGTTCGGCGCTAGCGATGGCGCCTCCATCAGTGCTGATGGTCGGTACGTTGCTTACAGCTCAACTGCAACAAACTTGGTCGACGACGACACGAATGGTCGTGCAGATATATTTGTTTATGATCGCAATCTGAAGAAAACAACACGTGTGAGCATCAGCAACGATGGCGTTGCTGGTGATGGCAATAGTCGCGCCCCAGCCATCAGTGCCGATGGTCGATTTGTCGTATTCCAGACCGATGCTGATAATCTAGTACCCCCGCCACCGAATACGGCTCTTTTTCATCCTGATATCTATGTATACGATACCGTATTGAAGTCTATCGAGCGAGTGAACAACAGTATCGACGGACTGGAAACCATTGGCGAAAGCAAGAACGCGAGCATAAGCTCCGACGGGCGGTTCGTGACCTTTGAATCTGATGCACGTAACCTTGTTGGTGATGATACAAACAACGTATTTGACGTCTTTGTTTTTGACCGCATCGAAAAGAAAACCTTGCGAGTGAGCATTGATCGCAACGGGAGAGAAGGCGACGCGAACAGCTCGAGCGCGAAGATTTCAGAGGATGGTCGTTCAATAACTTTTCAGTCGATCGCTTCAAATCTTGTCGCCGGCGACGCGAATAGGTCTTCTGATATTTTTGTAGTCGCAAACCCGCTTGTCGAGCCAGGCGCGATGGTTACGATTGTTGCGGGTGATCGGATCCGTGACATCAACTTTGGATTGATTCCTAACCGTGGAAGCATATCGGGACGTTTGTACGAAGATAGTGGTATATTAAATGAAGCTTATGACGTCGGTGAAACTGTATTCAGTGGTCGCACCGTTTTTATAGACGCGAACCAAAATGGTGCACTTGAACAAGATGAAATGTCGGCCCTTTCTGACGTTGATGGTATCTACCGATTTACGGACGTGCCAACGTTTCGCAACCAAGTAATAAGGGCAATTGGCTTAGATGGACTTGAACAGGTTGTCCCACAGAATGGAGATGATCTAGCATTTACGATATTTATTCCTGCCGGCGCGGCTCTCAGGGACCTTGATTTCGGATTCCAGCGAATTGTTTCATCGGGCCAATCTTCGGATTCTGAATCAACCATTCGCGGCCGAGTGATGAGCGACGTCAATCGAAACGGCGCCGTTGACGCAGGGGACACTCCGGTTAGCGGACAGTTGGTGTACCTGGATGGCGGCACACCCAATAAAAGAGATGATTTTGATGCAGTGGAAACGACCGATGCGGCAGGCAACTATAGCTTCCCTGGTTTGCCAACAACGCTTACATCCGTGCGACTAGTGCTAGATAAATCGCAATCGCTTGTGCAAATACCGCCGATAGTTCAACCGCTTGTGCAAGTTGCTCCGCTGGGAAACAAACTGGGCGGAAATGATTCAAAGCCCATCAAGTATCCACTGGGTGATAAAGAACAGATTGGCGGAAATCCTCAAAGCATTATCACCGGCAAATTTAATAACGACGAGTTCCAAGACGTCGCGGTACTGCTCGCCGGAACCAATACGCTCAGCATTCGCCTGAATGATAAAAACGGAGGGTTCACCACACAGAAGTTCGATTTCGATCTTAGTGATTTAGCTAAGGAGATCGCCGCAACAAACGATTTTGCTCAACCTGTCGCCATTGTCACTGCACAGTTGGATTCAGATTCACGACCTGATTTTGCGATTGTCGGAAATTTTACCAGTAACGTAATGATTCTCCGCAACTTTGATTTTGCCACCAGCTCTTTCGGCGCGAAAACGATTCTAAAGGTTGGCGTCGAGCCAATCGATATTGTCGCCGACCAGTTTGGCGGCGATAGCTCGCTTGATCTTGTCGTCTTGAATAAAGGTAACTTCGCAGACGCAAACGATGAAACCGTCCAGATCTTGACCAACAATGGGTCCGGTGTGTTTGCCGTTGGCACACCAGTATTAACAGGAGGTGTCGAATCCGTTTCGCTTGCCATTGGTAACTTCATCGGCAGCGCGGCTCTCGATATCGCCGTCACCCATGCCGTTCGAAGCAAAACGAACGTGACCATCGGCGGTGTTACCGTGTTGACCGGCAATGGTACCGGCGGTTTGTCGTACGATGGAAACTACTACGAAGTGCAAGCCAGTCCGCTCGACTCCGCAGTGGGTGATTTCAACAAGGACAACCGACCTGACTTGGCGGTCACGAATGTTAATAGTCAGTCAATTTCGATCCTGCTCGGACAAGCCGATGGCACGCTTCGCGTCCAAAGTGTGACGCTTGGTACCGTCGATGGTGCCTACGACGTCGCCACAGCGGATATCGATAACGATCGTGACATCGACGTGATTGCCACGAAATTGGGTGAACCCAAGGTTTCTAGTTCCCAAGTTTCGATCTTCCGTAATATCGGAGTCGATTCCGCAAATGGTAACGTTCGTTTCGAACCACAAGAGGACATTGGACTCGGGGACTTTGGACCGTTTAATGTCAGTGAACGAGTGCCGTTCGCGATCGCCAATCTCGACAATGACACCTCCGGTCCGAGTGGCAAAGGCACCTTCGACATCGTGGCCATTCCGCTAAACACGGACACGCTGTATGTACTTCCCAATACGCTCGTGCAAGGCTCACACCGAGTTTCCGTCACGGGTACGAGTACCGATATCGCAACAGGTATCGATTTCTTGGTCCAACCCGCTATCTTGCCACCGTCGTTCGACTTTGCATCGCTGCCGTTGCCGATCGTTGAAGACGCACCCGAGCAAACGGTGACCATTACTGGTATCATCAAAGGACGCGCATCGGGTCCAGCGCTGCAATTCACGATCACGAGTTCGAATCTAGACCTGATTGCGAATCCGACGATCACGCCGGTTGCAGGG
>JAYVSE010000487.1:0-3581 GCA_043775635.1 Planctomycetaceae bacterium
TGCGATGGCCGTTGCAGCTCATACGGAGACCGATCTGCTGGCCGCCGCGAATAAGGCCAAAGACATTGCCGACAGTACCGCGAGGCTAAATTACACCAATACCGTCGCGCCATTGGCGGTCACCCTGGCCGAAGCACTGAGCGGCTTTGGAGTGACCAGAGTGACGGCCATCGCGACTGCCGGTGAGGCACTATCGAAAGCCACCGCCGATGCAGGCGTAACGTTAGTTAGCGCGATGGCCAACCCCGGAATCGCCTACGCGACAGCGATGGCCGAAGCGGACAAGACCTATGCGATCACCATGGCCGGGATCAGCAAGGACGAATCGGTCGCTTCCGCCACCCTTGAAAAAGCCCGGCTTGCGTCGCTCGACGCTTCTGATTCCACGTTTGATTACTACGGCGGTGGCAGCGGTTATTATGGGGGCGGTGGATATGGCTACGGTTACATCGGATCGCAATCTGCCTGGGGAATATTGCAAGGCGGCGCGAACATTCTCAACGGCCTGCAAGATTCCGCGATTGGCATTGTCAACCTCAGCCTGCAAATGAATCCCATTTACGGGGCCTTGGGTCTGGGACCAATCACATCACCTGACTGGTCGAACGGACGCTATACCCAGGAGAGTGAAACGGCGCACGGGATCAGCAAGTTCGTCGGTGCATTAGGGGTGGAAATTCTGACCGGCGCATGGGCTGGGCGAGTTGCCGCAATTAAGGGACCGAACCTCCCGATTCTCAATCCGCACTTCACGCCTGTTAGTCAATTCGTTGGAAAACACGCGGTCGTATCTGCTCACCTTCCCGCTGGTAAGTACACGGCATTGGTTGTAGATGGCCAAGTTTACGTTGCAAGAATGCACAACGTTGCTTGGGAACTTGCGGGACGCAAGGGCGCGACGCAGTTCTACGGCTTCTGTGAAATCGATGCGGCTGGCAAGGTCATAAGGTTGTTCAAATGAGTATTGAGACCTTTGACATAGAGAAGTTCCAAACGCTTAGCGGTAACGCATTGGATGAGTACTCATCGCGAATGGTCGCGCAAGGTCGCGAGTCCTTTCAGTCCAGCGACTACGAGAGACTAGCTTCGATGCTTTCGACGGCCGATGAGTATCATGCGTTATACATTCTTGAGCTTTGTGCCAAGCTCGATGAATGTCGAATCGCCCCAGTCGTGGCATCGTACTTGAGTTCGGGGATAGCGTCTTTGTGCTGTGCAGCGGCTAGGATTCTTGGATCGATGGAAACATCATCGATGACCGACGAGATTAGGGCAACAATTGAAAGTTGTCCGGTCGTGGAGCTTTATTGGGACGACCCAACCAGTGGGATATCGCAGCAAGTCGGGACGAATGAGCTATTCACGAAAGAGCTTCGAGAAAAGCACGGTATCCGTTCTGAAACCGCCGGAAAGTAATCTGCGCCGAAGTATCACGGACGCAATCCGGCGGAACCTGAGTGAACGATCCAATGTTGTACATCAAAGCAAGTTGATGGCATGCGTTGTCGATGATGTAGCGAAAGACGGGCGGGATGGCAAGGATGCCAGTCGGATACGACGCGAACACGAAGCGGGGAACATCGAGCGACATTATCGAAGCCAGCGATGTTCAAAGCAATGATAGATTCTCCAACAGGAAAGAGTCGCGGCGTGTCCGACCGAGCGCAGGGAATCCCGCCCAGCCCCAATTAGTGGAGCGTTGGGTCGAGGTTCGACCGCAAGTCTTTCGAAAAGTACCACGATCGCACGAAATTTACGGGAACGCCTTGCGATTGATGAGGTCATATCACGACCACTTGCCGGTCAGCAATTGCCCATAAAGATGACGGATGCAAGATGGTTTGCGAACGAGGGATGGGTCAAGATGCAGCAGGTCGTTCAAAGCGGTGGCCGTGAAGGCACAATCAATGTTCACTACGTCTTCAATACGATCACGAAGCAGATTGATGATCTGAAAATCGTACTTCCCGGTATTCGATAAAGCGTAAACTATGAAATTGAAAGCAATACGATCGTCGACAGAAGAATGTCCCGCTGAAGTACGTCCATTTTTGGCTTCGTCGATCCCGGTTACGATTTCGTCGGTTTACGAGGCCCATGGTGCAACCAACTTTAATGGCGTGACACTGTTTCAAATCGTTGATGATCTCGGTTATCCATCGTGGCAACCGTCATGGTTGTTCGAGGTTATGGATATGTGCCTTGCAAACGACTGGTGTTGCAACGTTCTCAGTGATGGCAGTATCGTTGTTGGTCCATTGTTCGTCGTTGAGAGCGACGAAGCCTATTCAAGCATGGTAGAATTAGACGCTTCTCAAGTCGATCGCTTTTGGACAAGAATCAAAAGCCATGAGCAATTGCGTTCGCAACCATCATGAAACCGCCGCGACAAGCGACGATGCCGAAGTAGAAATCTTGACTGTCGCGGCGAAAATGACTTGTCGAATTTAGATGTGACCTGTTTGCTCGATTCATCCGTCCGCAGCGAAAGTACATGGCCGACGTAAACTCCGCCGACCAAGTCATGATCGCCAACATGCGGAGCCCCAATCAAACGCTGGACAATCTTATTACAACACCAGCCGATCGATTCAAGATGACGCCATGTACCAGTTGTACAACCATGGTACCGTTGTTAACACGTCTGCTGCCCTCGCCGCCGCCCTGGACACTTTTAACGGTGCACGCAAGAGTTACAAAATCTCGGAAGCAAACACTAGCGGCGTTTGATAAAGTGGCCGCAGCGGCAGCAACCACTCGCGCCAAGGATTTGGCCTCGGCGGCCCCGGCACACTTGTCACGCTTTCGAACATGCCACAAGGGCCTGTCCGGTATGACATCAGCCGAGGATGGTGTCGATAACGCCCAAAAGACTTACGCGCTCGCCATCGCTGACGGCAACATCACCATGGCCAATGCGTCCGGCGGTGCCAACGTGACTTACACCTCAACGGTACAAGGCTCCGCCGTGACCAAAGCCACCGCACTGGCAACGGCGCAAACGAAATTCTACACGGACACCGCCAAAGCCGACAAAGCATACGTCTACGAAGTAGCGCCTGCAGAAAAAACACGCGTGATCGAGCGAGCCAAGGCTGATCAAACCTATAGCGACAAAGAGGCGTCGGCGGCGAGCACCAAGGCGAAAGATAGTGCTGCGGCTAGCGATACATTCACGACCACCATGGCTCCTAAGGCGGAAACGCTGGCCAAAGCCCAAGCGGTTGCCCAAGAAACGCACAGTAAAGCCGTCGCCGTGGCGCGACAAACCCAGCGTAAAGACGACGCGACATCCGCTGAAACCCAGTCCAAAGCGATCAACGACGCCAACAAGACACTTAAAGACGCCACGATCGACGCCGATGAAACTCGCGGACTAGCTGAATCCAAAAACGCCAAAGCATTGTCCAAAAGCTTGGCCGACAATCAGCGTTCGTTTGCCGAGGCCGTCTCCACCGCCGAAAAGACTTTCACGACGCTCGAATCGGGTTTTGCAATGGCCCGAGATCAAGCGATCATCACGGCCGGAGCAAACCGCGACAATGCCAACAACAACGACTCGGCAGCCCTCGTCAACGATG
>JAYVSE010000488.1:0-2660 GCA_043775635.1 Planctomycetaceae bacterium
TCCGACGTCCAAATTGTCACCGCAACCTTGGATTCCGCCGAGGCCGTGGTGGCGATGCCGCGCGGCAAGGTACTGACGGAGCTGCGAACCGGTCGCCAACTGCGCTGGATCGTGAAAGGCTTGCCAGAAGATTGGCGAGCCGATTTTCCCGTGGGCAGTGGCGTGACGCGGATCGAATCGACGAGCGCGACGTTGGAAGAGATTTTCATTGCCACATGTGACCTTTCTGCGAAACGTCCGCCGGCGCCAGATGATGGAACAGAGCCGGACGGTGTGGGCGAATCGGAGGTGGCATGATGAGTGCATCGTTCACGCGGCTGGTTTGGAAAGATGCGTTGTTAGTGAAGACGCTATTGTTGATCGTCGCGCTTGTGATCGTGGTTGGGAATTTGGCGCTCGTCGTTTCGTTTCTTGTTGATCCGCAACACTTTAGCGCCGACACGGCAAGTCAACTTGCCATGCTGGGTTGGATGTTGCTTCCTAACTTGGTCGCGTTTGGTATCCCCGCGCTCTTGATCGGGACAGAGGAAGAAAGCGGTACGTTAGCTTGGTTACGAACGTTGCCGATCCCACGAGGTAACGTGATCTATTCAAAGTTATTGGTGGCATTGGGCGCGGTCGTGAGAGTGTGGATAGGTTGCTCCGTTGCCCTGTTTGCAGTCAGTTTAATCACCGGACCGTTGGACATTTACAACCGCAACGGGGACATCGAATCGTTGGAATTGTTTAGCGTTTACGTTAGCTTACTGTTGCTGCTGATCGGGTTCGTGACTAGTTATGCGTTCCGTTCGCCGATCACCGCGATGGTGGTGGTGCTGCCAATCACATTGGTTTGCATTGTTGTTTTCTCTGTAGTAATTGCGGAAAGCAATAGATCTGGCTGGCGGGACGGGATTTGGTTGCCCTACTCAATCGCAGGTGGATTTCTGGTGGTGCTGGTGGTGTTGCAACACCGCTTGGCCCTGCGTCGTCTGCGTCCGGTTCGATTAGCAACCGACACATCGCAATCTGATTTTTCACTCATGGACACGGTTCATTTCTCCGCTGAGCAGAGTGAGACGAGTTATTGCTTAAACCTGCAGCTTCGGCTGCCGATTCTTCGCTTAGTTCAATCGGTGACTAAACAAAACCTGTTGACTCGGCCTTCGCAAACACGCGCGTTATTATGGCAGGCTGCGTCGCAGCAAGCCGCGCCAACGACATCATTGACGATCTTTGTGTTAGCTGCGACGGTCGGCTGTCAGTTGGCAAAGAATAATTGGAATGCCATCTTTCCGATCATGGGGATGTCGATCGTCCTAGACATGTGTTGGCTCGGTTCGTTGACCTTTTACTCAGACACTCTTCGTCGTCGCCATTTGTATTTTGCCGAACGAGGGCTTTCACGCAACCGAGTTTGGCTGACGCGGATGGCGATACCCAGCGCAGCGATCGTTGTCATTGCAACGTTTGTTTGGCTTGTTTTTCCCGACCATAGCTACGATCTTGATTTTGTGCATATATCGACTGTGATTGGGTGCGTTGCCTTTGCCATCGGTTCGCTGGTTTCAATGATGGCAACTCGGCCTGTGCTGGGCTTGATCGTTAGCCCCACACTGGTGGTAATGTCGTTGATGTTATCATCAACGCTCTTCAATTACTATGCGGACTACCTGCCATCGATTCTGTTGGCCGCAATTCCAATTTTATTTGCGACATGGCGGTTGCTGCCGCGCTGGTCAAGAGGGCGTCGAGGAATCGGATTTGATGCTCGCGTGGCTGGCTATCTGCTGCTTGGCCCGCTGCTGGTTTGTGTTTATCTGTTTGGGCATCGCATCGTCACGACCCCAGCAGAAATGCCAGAGTGGCGGGCAGCAAGATTTGCGGAATTGGTCGAGATACCGGAGTCGGATAACTACCCCATTGGCGAATACGAAACTGCTCTACAAGTCTTCAACAAACCACGCAATTATGAGGACACAGAGTCGGCATTGCCTGCCGCCACCTACCTAATTGAAGTTACACGCGATTGTCGGGAAGCGATCGTTCGTGGTGAGCTGCATCCGAGCGTTTTGACCAAGATCGAACAAGGCGAAGCGAGCGTATTGGCTCAAATTAAGTATGGCATCTACCTAGAGGATGCGGCGAGTTATCGATCACGAATTTTAGCTGCCCTGGCATCTGATTCATTGCGCCGGGATTCGCGTCGTGCGGCGCTAATCAGCGATTGGCGATCATACCAATCGCAATCTTGGCGAGACACTAAATTGCCGGGGATGCCTTACGCGCCCAAGACGTTCGGTGGGGTAACGGTTGCATGGCAACACTATGCCTATTCCTTTGACCGCTTGCGAGCCGACCGTTTCGTCGATGCCGCGACCAAGGCCACGCTGGAGTACATTGAAAGTGACGCGGTTCAGCCCACTGACGAAACAGTCCAACGTTTACAGGCACTGTGGTGCAACGCTTTCGATGTACCGAGCGTGTATGCCGAGGCTGCGTTGCCAATTTCTCTACAGGCAGATCTATGGATCGCGGAATTGCGTAAGCGAGAAAACTAATAAACAACGCGGGCTGCCCTCTCCAGTGCATCCCAGTGCCCTGAGGCAAGGCGAGCCGGATCATTAACTGGAGTCCTCAGTGTCGCCTTTCGCTCCGCGAAAGAACGCTTTTTCGCGGAG
>JAYVSE010000489.1:0-9765 GCA_043775635.1 Planctomycetaceae bacterium
CGTTGGTCGCAGTTGTGCGCGCTGATCGAACAAAAAAGCACTCCCAAATGAAATTGCCGCACCAAATACTCCGTTTCGCTGGCAGCAAATACGCTGAAATACCAAAAGCAATAGCTATCAAACACCCAACGACAATGATAGCATTGGCAAAACGTCGCCAGAGAGCCTCAAGCAACCACCATACCGGGAACTGCTGATACGGAGTGTCGATTTCGGCGAGTAGGCCCTCGTATATTAAGGCAGGAACACTCACCCACGATGCGTGTGCATCCTCTGGCGAATGTCTGACGAGTAGTTCAATAAACCGTTTTTTGTCAATTCGCGTGCCAGGCCAACGGACAGACGCACACGCAGATAGGACGGCAGTGATAATGAGCACCAAGTCGCTGTAGCTGGCAGCCGGGACATCGTCAGCAAGGACGTTCACCAAGTCAAGGCGGCCTCTTAGAAACTTTTCCATCGGTTCCTCAATGCGGATTTGGCTGAGATAAGGCTATTCAGGCGTGTTTCGTTCCCTAGAAATATATCACCGAAACTGCCGGTTGCGGACTCCTCGCTCCTCAGCAAGCAACGTGGCCAGAGACGAACCACCGCCGAGACCGCGTAATCCAACGTGCAGTGACGCATTGATGTTTGCCCATTTTTCTCCTGACGCGTATTGTATCGTCCCTGAGCCGATGCTTGGCCATTCGCCCGTGTTTTTCTTGAGACGGTCCGCCCAAACGAGGATTTGGGTAAGCGACAAATGCTGTAGGCCTACGTGGTTCCTTGCCCTCGATGCTTCGCGAGCAGTTTGGCAAGAGACGTCCCTCCCGGGAGCCCTCGGACACCTACGCGCAAACTCGCATTGATTGCAGACCAGTTCTCGGTTGGAATTCCGCCGACTGGTCCACTGCTAGCCGTTGGCCACTTGCCTGTTTGTTCCTGGTGTTCGTCAGCCCACGCAAGTATTTGCTCGACTGAAAGCTGTGGTAGACCCTTTGAATTCCGCACCCCACGGAACTTTGCGAGTAACCTGGCCAAAGACGAACCGCTAGGCAACCCACGGCCGCCATTATGTAAAGCAGCATCAATTCCACTCCATTTTTCACTTGGTACCCCATCCACTTGTCCTGAACTCTTTGTTGGCCACTTGTCTGTGCGTCTATGGTGGTCGTCTGCCCATTCGAGAATTGATTTGATCGCCAGTCGTGGCAATTGAAGGTTGTGTCGGTGATCGCGGTGTTCGGCTAGGAACTGAGCAAGTGACGAACCACCTGGAAGGCCACGATGACCTATCGCCAAAGCTGAGTGAATTGCACCCCAAGTTAGACCATTAGCGCCGTCCACGTTGCCGGAATCCGCTCTCGGCCATTTGCCCGTTCGCTTGCGGTGGGAATCAACCCAACACAAAATCTGACTGACGGTCAGCAACGGCAATCTCGACTTGTTTAGTTTCCTGTCGTGGACGGCAAGA
The DNA here is from genome assembly GCA_043775635.1 of Planctomycetaceae bacterium. Lineage (GTDB taxonomy): Bacteria > Planctomycetota > Planctomycetia > Pirellulales > Pirellulaceae > UBA6163. The sequence continues at coordinate 1,457 of JAYVSE010000489.1, forward strand.
AGTTGAGCTAATGATGAGCCACAAGCAAGTCCGCGTCCGCCTTGGCTCAGGGCAGCTTCGATGTTGGCCCACCTCTCGCCAGGGGCACCATGCACAGAGCCAGATTTTGCTTTCGGCCATTCACCAGTGCGTGTATGATGCGCGTCGGTCCATGCCAAAATCTGCTGCTCGGTCAAAGCTGGAAGCTCGCGGACGTTTCTTATGCCGCGATGACTAGCGAGCAGCTTGGGCAACGATGACCCGCCTAGAATCCCTCGCAGACCCACACGCAATATTGCGTCGATTGCGATCCAATTTTCGCCCGGTTTTTCGTCGATGCGCCCCGATGATCGTTTTGGCCACTTTCCTGTGCGTCTATGGTGCGCGTCCGCCCATTCCAAGATCTCATCAACAGTCAATGATGGTAGACTCCCGATGTTCCGCACACCGCGATGCTCGTCGAGCAACTTTGCCAAGGTCGAACCTCGAGCCAATCCTCGTTGACCTCTTGTCAATGCAAGGTTGACCCCCGTCCATGTCTCGCCAGATGCGGCAGTCACGGCACCAGAATCTTGATTGGGCCAATCGCCAGTTTGTTGTTGGTGCGTGTCCGCCCATGCTAAGATTTGCTTTGCGGAAAGCAGCGGTAAGTCCGCCCTGTTTCGTATGCCGCGTTTTTCAGCCAAGAGCTTGGCCAATGAAGAACTCCCAAGCAGCCCGCGTTGGCCGACTCGCAAACTTGCATTGATTGCGGCCCATGTTTCGTCCATTTCTGTCACTTGACCAGATTGTTGGGTCGGCCAGTTGCCCGTCGCCGCCTTGTGCGCGTCCGCCCACATCAGAATTTGCTCAATGGTCAACGGTGGCTTGTCCGTCGTCTGCTCGACCGTCCGCACATAGAACGCCTGCTCGAACTCATGCAGCAGCAGTCGCGGAACATCGAGATGGATGTTGCCCGGCAGATTAATTCGTCCGCCGGATTTTGACCGCACCCCCAACGACAGGCGTAGTTGGTCGAGTTCGTCGGCCAGTCGGCGGTCGTGGGCTCGCAGGGCTTTGAGGACTTGCCAGACTGGCTCGAAGGCCGATTGCAAAAGGACATGGTCGGCGTCTTCGGACTCGTCGATGAAGACCGGAATCACGATGGTCCCGATTTGCTTGCCCGCGGCTTTGCGAATCACGCGACCCACGGCCTGAATGATGTCGACCATCGACCGCTTGGGGTCGATGAATGCGACACCATCAAGCACCGGAACATCGACGCCTTCGCCGAGGCAGGCACAGTTGGAGAGGATGCCGCGCACGTCGTCCGGCAAGTTGCCCAGCCCCTTCAACAACGTCGCTCGTTGACCAGCGGGCGTGTAGCCCGAGATGTGTTTCGTCCAAAGCTTTCCCGAAGGCCTGGCCGACCGCGTCAGGTGGGGGATCACTCCCGGCAATGAATCTCGCTGTGTGCCATCGACGAATCGCGCGGCCTTCGCCACCGACGAGTGGAATGTGATGAGCCTCCGCAGGTCGTACTTCTTCATCGCCTTGGCCAAGCCGATCTGCGCCGCCAGTGTCCGGGCGTCGGTGTTGAGGCCATCGGTCGTGCGGACCAAGCGGGCCTGCTCGGCCCACGCTTTGGCTTCGCGGTCGGTGACGCCGATTACGACGACCTGATAATCGGTTAGCAACGGCGGGTCCGCACTGATGGATTCGTGGAAGGTGAGAACGTGGAACTCGGGGCCGAAGACGTGTTCGTCGTCCATCGAGACGAGTTCAAATTCCAGTTCAGCCGCCCGCCGCTTGACGTGCTCCTTGAAGTAGCGCGGCGTGGCGGTCATGAACAGCCGTTTGCCAGCCTTGATCTTCTTGTCATCCAGGACGGTCGCGAACAAGCCTTCGGCATGTCCGGCGAGACGATGGGCTTCGTCGCAGATTGCCAGATCGAACGGCTTGGCCTTGCCAGTCTGCGCGGCGGCGATGCGGTCGGACGAATGATAGGTGGCGAACACAACGGCCGGGCGTTTCCGACGCTGGCCGAGGAAGTGTCGAATCTCGGCGGGATCGGTCGTGACCTTCACCCCAAGATCGGTCGTCGATTGCATCGCCGAGTCGGCCTTGCGCTGCACAACCGAATCGTCGGAACAGACGACGAGCGTGTCGAAGTCTTCCGCCGAGTGGCGGCCCCATTCGGCAAGGTTCTGCTGGACCAGCGACAGCGACGGGACGAGGACCAGCGAGAGTGAACTCTGCAACCGCTCGGCGATCCACAGTGCTGTGAGCGTCTTGCCGGTCCCGCAGGCCATGATGAGTCGGCCTCGGTCATGGTCTCGAAATCCTTTAACGACGGCCGTGATCGCAATGGCTTGGTGAGGTCGTGCGGTCCATCGATCCAGCGGCGAGGCGGAGCCTCCGATCTGATTCGGCCAATCAACTTCTTCCGTCAGGAACTGACCACGCAGCACCAACCCGACCGGTTTCTCCTGTCCGTGCAGCGTCCGGCGAGCTGTGGCTCCGATGTCGTCCGTCGTCGCCATGAGCAGTCGGTAAGCGAACTGCGGACGGTTCGATTCGGACAGGAACGAGTCGATTTCACGCTTGGCAATCGCTCGGTCAGGATGATCTGCCTTGGCTTGAACCGCCCACAGCTCCCCGCTCCGCGTAAGAGCGACGATGTCAATTCCCGCATCGGTCCCCCAACGATCCGGCCAGTCCTTCCACAACCAGATTTTGTCGAACTGACCTCGATACCGGGGAGCGTTTTCCAAGAACCACTTGCACAGCCACTCGAAGTCGCCACCGAATGCAGTTCCCTCGGCATCACGACGGATCTTAGCCTCGATGTACTCGAAGGTGCCGTGGACCGAGGCAGCATCGGCGATCGTCATGATAAGCTCGCAAAGAACACTAGTATTAGAGTTTTCCCCGTGAAAGTCTAACGTCACTGCGTTGCTGTGCTGTCAACCTTGAAAACAGTTTACGAGCTTTGGCTTGCTCGTTCCAGCCGTCTGGTATGAGGTGGGTGGGAGGTCGCGGACACGGAGGAGAAGACAAAAAGGGGCACGGTGTACCTGGATAAAACCGGTTTGGAATAGAGAATGCAAGCATGGTACGAAGAAAGTTTATCCAACGACTTCTGCCTTCAGCGGGGGGGGCGGATCTCGGTCTGCCTTGACCGTTTGTGCGTAGGGCGTGAATAACGTGTTAGAAACCAAATTGGCGATCTCGGGGGCTTCACGTTGGATCGGGACTTTGCGAAACACGTAAACGACTCTTGGAACCTTTGTCTTCTTCGTGAACCCAAGACGGATGCAAAGCCAAGCGGTGAACGTGCGCCGCCGTTAACACTTGTTTTGAAATCATAGTTTTATGGCGGCGGCCCCGTTTCCGCCGACGTTAGCCAGCCGAAGATACGTGACCATCTCGCGAGATTGTGCAATATTGCTCCATTTTCGCCCGCAAGCTAGACTGCTATAAGAGGACAATATGAAGCTTGAAACAATGATTGACGGCCTTTCTCGCGACGAACAGTTGATCGCGATGGAATTGCTTTGGATACGCCTTACACAATACGCAACACCCACTGCGCCTCCTGGCTGGCACAGTGAGATTGTCGCCAAACGTGCTGCTGCTGTCGAATCCGGCGAGGACACGCTTTCTGACTGGTTAGACGCGAAAGAACGATTGACTGCGCGTCTGCAATGAAGATCAAGCTATCTGGCGGTGCCGAATAAGACATTGAGGCTGGCTGCGACTTTTACCAGAAGATTGACGCTAAATTGGCGGTCTACTTTAACGACTGCATTGCAACTGACCGTTGTTTTTCCACCGTTGTTTTTATGAACAATGCGTTGCACTCAATGAATCTCGCGTTTTCTCAGCGAACCATTCAAAGTCACACCACGCGGCAACAGGCAGGGAGTGGATATAGAGCCAGGAGCCGTTTTAGTAAGTACCACTTGCGTACACAGGAGGTGAGCGATGGTGCTTGAACGAACGAAGCTCGTTTTCCTACCGGGCAAGTGGATGTGATATTGGTTGAAGCAGACCGCCCGCGAAACCGACTTGACCGTTGATCTCGGAACGTGACGCTCAAGGTCGTTCACCGTGTCAAAATAGTAGGCGCGCTCTCCGAGCTCGCTCTGGCTGTCTGATCTGCGAGCTCGGAGAGCACGCCTACTATTTTTGGCGTGGCTTCCCACCCGACTAGCTCGCGGGTGACGGAATAGCGCGATGCAGAACGGTTTGCGTCACGCGAATGGAACACTCTTGTTTTAGATGAAGCGCAGTTCATTAAGAACGCTCAGACCAAAACATCTCAAGCCAAGTCATTCCGTCCACTGACGCGAGGTCAGTGGGGCGGAGGATTTTGGCAGCGGCGATCGAAATCTAGTCTGTCAGTCATCGGTCCGCCGACCAAGGTCGGTGGTGCCGACTTAACGCGACTACGCTTCGTGCCAACCAAGCCGACCGACTTCAGTGAGTCGATCAAGCATCGCAGCTAAGCCGGTATGATACACGATCTCTGCGATCTCTTCCGCAGAAAAGTGCTTGCTGAGTTGCTTGGTATGGTCGTCGGTAATCGATTGTGGCTGCACTGTTAATTGCTTGACAAACGCGAGTGCCACGTCATCGGCTTGATCGTTGGAATGGTCAGCATCGAGGTTGAAGATCGCTTCATCGGTGAGGCCATCTTCCAACAGTCGTTTACGTGAAAGCTGCTGCATATACCAAGCTTGGTCTTCGCGAGCGGCAATATAAGCAATTTTGTTGCGTAGACTCTTCGACAGCTTGCCAACGATTTGGGCATTCTTAAGTTGTTCAACATACGCCATGCCAGCACCGGGAATCGCAGCCACCAGGGCCTCATGCGGTTGTGCATCGGCAAGCGAACTCAGCGGAATTTCAAATCTTGGAGTTCGCTTCGACTGCTTCTCAAGCTCTGCCTTCCAATTCGCCAACGTCTTGATGCCTGCACGTTCTGGAAATCCCTGGGGTGCCACTTGCGAAGTTAATGAAATCGCCTGCTCATCCAAAGCCGTGACAAATTCCCGATGATTTTCTTGCGGGATTCCCAACGAATCGGTCCAGCGGTTGGTCGAGTTGTAACGTCCAATTAAAAACACGATATCAAGAATTTGAGCATCAGAAAAATGTGCTTTTAACTTATCAACGTCTTGGTCGGTGATCGCATGCGGTGCCAGCGTCAATTGCCGAGTGAAGGCAAAAGCAGCTTGCTCTTTAGCGGGAAAACTTGACCAATCTGTATCAAGCGCGAGCAAAGTTGGTTCCGTCACACCGGCTGATTTCAGTTTGCTTTCTTGATGCCCGAGACAGTAATGACAGTTGTTCACACGAGATACAATCCAAAACAACTCAGTCGCAAATTCGTTTGCTAGTGGCTGGTTTGAGTTGTTTGAGTTGGGCATATTTTGACCGCCGCGAGAACTCAATTCTTGGGGTAAGTACAGGCTTCTCATCCGTCCGTTATTGACCACTCCAAGCGAGCCAGCTCCGCGCGCCGGAGCCGGCTCTGCAGTGGGCGACGCTGGTTCAGCAGCCGGCAACGGCAATCTTGCCTCGCGATGCTTCAGCGCATTCAGCGCTTGCAACATTTCTTGGCGATTGGACGGAACGGGTTTGGGTTTGGAGGAATCCTGCGCAGTGGCCACCGTGCTGAAAAACAGCAAGCAGCCGAGGATCGCGATTCGCGGATGAGTTTTTGAATTCATGAAATACCGATATTGATTGATAGTTTGGATGAATGAAGTTGATGTAAGTGCTTAATGATCGACCCGTGCAATCGTCTGTGCGGGTACAGTTGTGACGAGGTATTCCATCGGCTTGTTAATGGCCTCGCCGTTTTTCCCAATGCCAACCAAAGCGACTTGAAAACGCACATTGGAGCCATACATTTCAGCCTCGCCTCGAACCTTGAAATCAGTCAGCTTAAAGCCATTGTTCCACAATTCCTCAGCTACATAGACCGGCGGCGACTGCGCACGCATATCAGCCACTGATTGACCGGATTTCCAAGCCTGAAATGTAACATCGAGCAATTGCTTGGCTGCGTCCTTATCCGACATCGGCGCGGCATTCGGGCCGCAACCGATCAGACTAGTTAACAGCAGCATAACCACGATTGCTTGACAACCATGTCGGTGAATCATTCGACATTGCCTATGGTTTCAGAGTTGGCACGCGTCCCGAGGGCTCGCCAAAGAGCGAGATTCACACTGTCCGTGACAAAGATCACCGACCCGTCGCAACGTGCAACCATCACGCCGCCAGTATGCGAACTTTTAGCGGTCGTTGAAATGCGTCCTGGTGGGAACATGCACGAACGCTTATTTGGTGGAGCGGCATGCATATAAATGGTCGTCGAATGATAACCATACACCCAAGGTGCACTCACATCGCTGACACGTTGGTACATCAAATTGTTAATATCAATCGCTTCGCATTGTTGATATGCCTCATCAGGCGTGAGCGGGTTCGTTTGTGGCCAGAACGTATCATTTCGATGCACCATCGCGTTGCTAAAGTCGCTCTGGCCATGTTCGCTGAACGCAGCCGTATTGGAAGTGCCATCGAGGATATCTCGGAACCTCAATTTCTTGTCGAGATAGAACACACCATTGGGTTCAGGCATGCCATAATTAGGATCGGTTGTAATAGTCGGCGGCAAACCCCAGAGGATGCCGGAACCTTGGCACGAACGATAGGTTGTGCCTGCCCAGCCGGATGGATTTGGCAGCTGTGAATCAGACGGACAATTGAATGCAGGAACAGGCGTCTTAGTTGCAGCAACGTTGTTGGCATGATTCCAAGCAACTTTGTAATCCACCAATTCGGCAGTGCCTGGTTGTTCAATGAATGGGAGGATGGCCGCGTGGGTAGAGATACTGAAGCTCGCAGTCCGCCCAGCCGGAAACATCTTGTAAGCCGACTCATAGTTGTGCAGCGCCAGGCCGATCTGCTTGAGATTGTTACTGCATTGCATGCGTCTGGCCGCTTCTCGAGCAGATTGAACGGCAGGAAGTAACAAGCCAACTAACACACCGATAATGGCGATAACAACCAGCAGTTCCACAAGCGTGAAACCAGTAAAATTGGACTTTCGTCCCTTTTGAATAGACATATTTACAGACTCCAAAAAACCAAATAACGGAAAAACGACACTGTTTCTTGCTAATCAAACGATCGAGCAAGGAAATACCATCTGGCATTGAACAAAGCAGCGCAATAAATGCGAACTGCGTCAAAAGCCCTACCCAAACAAGCAGCAAAACGCAAGCCTGCGCACGACGGTAACCAAAACGAGATCGGTTTACCGACGCTAACGGCTAGTAGGAATTGGGCAATAAAACAATGACTGCGAGTCGACTACAGAATGATTCTGAAAGAGTCCAGAATCGCGTCGTTTAAGAATGCCGTGGAGGAGGCGAGGCGACTTCTAAAAAGGATGAATCCAGCAGCCTACGATCTACCGGGTGTGCCCAACTCGGATCATCACGGTGCGAGCAATCACCACCAATGTCGCTTACATCGGCTAATTGCTTTGGCACGAAAATCCGTGGAGGGTCAACGGGCAAAGGCGAAGAACCAGAGTGACAACGACCATTTTCGCAAGCAGAGCCTGGAGGAGCGGATCGCTGCGGTAGCGTTTGAAGCATATTCGACGGCAGTGCCACACCAACGTTGTCGGCCTGACTGCCGTGGCGACCGGCAAGCGACATTTGACCGTGATGATGGATCAAGTAGTCGCCGCAACTCGCTTGCACCGACGAATTGACCCCTATAGTAGCAACCGCAAACAATACCAAACAAACGAAAACTCGTCTGGCTGGAAATCGTTTCGTTGGAACTAGTTTCATGCTTGCCCGAAATAGCGGCGGCGAGATTGGTGTGGTAAAAGCAAGCGTAACAAATTGAGTATAGCAAGCCGTAATGTCTAGTCAAGTATGTCGACGAAATATGCAAAGATTTTTTCGCTTCATCAATGCCTCGCTCCAATCTTCCGCCTGCTTGACGATTTGAGCAAGAAAAGTACTGTCATGGATGACTTGTCTCATTCGGCGTTTGAACCGCTGCCAGAGCGAAACCGACTTGACCGTTGATCTCGGAACGTGACGCTCAAGGTCGTTCACTGTGTCAAAATAGTAGGCGTGCTCTCCGAACTCGCTCTGGCTGTCTGATCTGCGAGCTCGGAGAGTACGCCTACTATTTTTGGCGTGGCTTCCCACCTGCACTTTAGGCGAAATGTTTTTGTTGGATACGGCACGGTAGCGATTATGTTGCGAGGCTTATGATGTGATCCAGTAGCGATTTAATTTTCTTGGTCT
>JAYVSE010000490.1:0-3712 GCA_043775635.1 Planctomycetaceae bacterium
TGGATGATCTTCCAATTAGACGGCAACCGCGATGGTATTGACCAAATCTCACAATCGCTCAGCAACCTCTCCGGGGTCAATGCGATCCATTTGATCAGCAACGGCAATGGCAATGGCACCGGTATTCAGCTTGGTGATACTTTCTTAACTCTCGACTCAGCACCCGCCTACGCAGGCCAAATTGCCACCTGGGCAGACTCACTCGACACCGACGCTGACTTATTAATCTATGGCTGCGACTTGGCCAGTACCGCCGACGGCCGCACACTGATCGATTCCCTCGGAGCGCTTTGTGACTGCGACGTAGCGTCCGGCAACGATCAATCATTGCTGACGACAACCGACGATGCAACCCGCTTGACGGATGGATCAAGTATTGCTGATCTCCAAACCTCCAAGACGACCGTGGCTTCGCCAAGCGGTGATAACAATGAAGTCGTCTTTATCCAATCGGGCCTGTACGACTCCGATGTGCTTATCGCTGACCTACAACATGACGCACAAGCCACCGGTCGCGAACTTGTCATCGTCGTTCTCAATGGGACCGAAGACGGTTTTGATCAGATCAGCTCCGTCCTGGCTCAGTACACCAACCTCGATGCGATCCACATCGTCTCGCACGGTTCGGATGGAATGATTCAGCTCGGCGGATCGTGGCTGACCGCCGGCAACGTCAACGAGCATCTCGACCAGCTCTCTCGCTGGGGCATGGCGTTGACCGCCGAGGGCGACATTTTGATCTACGGCTGCGACGTCGCGGCGAGCGATTTCGGACGCGGACTGATCGACACCATCGCCACCACCACGCGAGCCGACGTAGCCGCGTCAACCGACGCCACCGGCGACCTGTCCCGTAGTGGCAACTGGAATTTTGAATACGTTGGTGTCCAGGCTTTAGCCGCTCAAGAGCAATTCAACCTCGCTCAGGCCGAATCGCCTAAAGGCTATACACCAGCGCATCCTACGATCGAAACTCTCAACGCATTCAGTATCCAGTTGCAAGAAACCTACGGCGGCTTGCTCGCAACCTATACAGTCACCAACATCAACGACAGCGGAGCTGGTTCGTTTCGACAAGCGATCCTGGACGCAAACGCCAACGCGGGTACCGATTCAATTGTCTTTAATATTAGCGGAACCGGGGTTCACACTATCAATGTGGCGAGCGCTTTGCCGACGATCACCGGAGTGGTAACCATCGACGCAACCACGGATGATAGCTTCGCGGCCAATGGCAATAAGCCGGCAATTATCCTCGACGGTAACAACAGCTTTTCCGGCGATGGACTGGTTCTTTCGAGCACAGCGGACGGAACGACAATCCGCGGGTTCGTAATTCGTGACTTCACTGGCAACGGGATCACGATTCAGGCTGGCTCAGACGGTAATACGATTGCAGGCAATTACATTGGACGACTCAATGCAAGCGGTACCGATGCAGGTGCGGGAGAAGAAAACACGGGAGCCGGAGTGCGCGTACTTGGTGCCAACAACACGCTAGGTGGAACAGGTACTTTTGATCGCAATGTCATTGCAGGCAATGGGGATGGAGTCGACATCTCCGGTACCTCAGCGACAGGCAATATCCTGCGTGCCAACTACATTGGCGTGAATGTCACCGGTGCCACGGCACTCGCGAACACAGGCATTGGTGTCTACGTCGATTCAGGGGCAAATGCCAACACGATCGGATCGGCTGGATATGGCAATGTGATTTCCGGGAACACTAATATTGGAATTACGATTTCTGGATCAACGACAAACAACAATATCATTCAATCAAACTACATCGGGCTGAATGCTGCAGGTAGTGCTGCCGTCTCCAACGGCGCTTTCGGAATCGTTGTCGATTTCAATGCTTCCGGTACATTGATTGGTACGAACATAGACGGAAGCAATGATGCGATTGAAGGGAACGTCATTTCGGGCAATACCGGATCGACGGGTAGTTCCGCCGGCGGTGGCATCTACTTGTATGCCACCAATACAAACATCCGTGGGAACATCATCGGATTGGATGCCACCGGGACGACGGCCATTGCCAACGGTCGAGCCGTCACCAATTCTGCTGGGATCTACGATTCCGGTTCAAGCACAAACATTACCATCGGAGGAACGGCCACCTATGCCGGTAATACCATATCAAGCAATACAGGAGACGGAATTATTGTCAACAATGGTCCGATTTCGATCTTAGGAAACTCGATTTGGGGAAACTCACAATTAGGCATCGATCTCAACAATGATGGGATTACCTACAACGACATCGGCGACAGTGACAGCGGTGGCAATGGATTACTAAACTTTCCAACGCTGAAGACCGCAATATCTTCAGGTGGAAATACAACCATCACTGGCAATGTACGCGGCCTGACAAGTACGACATTTCGAGTCGAGTTCTTTCGAACGGCCTACGGACAAACTAACGCGAACGGATATGGCGGAGGCAGAGTTTATCTCGGGTCGTCGTCAGTGACGACAAATGCCTCAGGTCAGGCTACGTTCTCGTCAGTCATAAACGGCGTTACGCTGCTAACCGGTGATTCGGTAACTGCAACCGCAACGATCGATCTTGGAGGTGGATCTTTCAGTTCGACATCGGAGTTCGCGGGCAATATCCTGGCGAACCAGCCAAATCTAATGATTACCGGCAGCTATGTCGGAAACGGCGTCGACAATCGCTCAATTCTCGGTCTTGGCTTTCGACCGGAAGCAGTAATCGTTCTGCCAGGTGACGGTGCACCCGCATTTATTCGAACATCTGCCATGTCAGGCGATGCTTCAAAAGCTTTGACGGTTGCGACTGCCTTGTCAGCCAACAACATCCAAAATTTGCTCGGTGATGGATTCGAAGTCGGAACAAGTTCGTCCGTGAACACCAACGGACAAACGTATCATTGGATTGCGTTCGGCTCGGGCGACAACTTAGACGTTGGTGCCTATACCGGGACCGCTTCGACGAAAACCGTTTCTGGACTTGACTTCAGCCCTGAAATGGTCTGGGCACTTTCCAATACAACCCAAACCGTTCGATGGGAATCGTCGAATTCGACCAGTACGTTTGACTTCAATACCACCGATTATAGTACGGCAGGTTTCACGGCATTTACCGCCGATGGCTTCACAGTCGATTCATCAGCTCCCGTCAACAATAGCGGCTCATCGATCTACTACATAGCTTGGAATCAGAACTCCGATTACTTTCAAACAGCGACATATGTCGGAAATGGAGTGAATAATCGAAATATCACGGGTGTCGGTTTTGAACCTGAGATGGTCTTCACTCGACAGACTACAGGAAGTAACTTTGTCGATGTAAAAACCGAATCGAGCGGGTATAACGCCGATTTAGCAGGCGGTTTCGGAAATTTCGGACAAACCTACGCTGGCTATATCAAGGCTTTGCAGTCGGATGGTTTTCAAGTCGGAACGGATCCCGATGAAAATGCCAACGGCTTAACCTATGCCTACTTCGCGTTTAAGCAACACAATGCGCCGCTGATTGTCGACACCACCAGCGACACCAGCGACGGTACGGTGACTTCGATCAATGCTTTGCGAGCCAACGTCGGGGCGGATGGAAAAATATCGTTGCGTGAAGCCATTGCCGCCACCAATGCAACACACAATGGCACCATTATTGACGAGATCAATTTCAACATCAGTGGTGCGGGCGTGCAGACAATTACCATCGGCACTACCGGCTTGGCAT
>JAYVSE010000491.1:0-4734 GCA_043775635.1 Planctomycetaceae bacterium
AGAACAACGTGTTGCACTGTATGAAGCCCGCGTTTTATCAACGAGCGAAGCTCGTTTCCTCGCGGGCGAGTGGATGTGAAATTGGTTGACGCTGGGACAGCAAAAAATGGTCAACAGTAAAGTCAATTTGGTTAAACTAGCAAACGTTCTATTGTTCCACATCTGCTATCGCGGCAGGTACGGGCACAATTGTCACGGCGTCTATAACCAATTGCCCACCCACAACGATGGGACCATTAAGTTAGACATCTGTTCAGGACCGCTAACTTGGAACTCGCCTGGCACGAATTCACTAAAGTTGAGTTTTCTCGTTGGGTTAACTCCTTTTGTCGAGCAGCAGACAATGGGACGGGATCGATACTTCCGCTATGATTAACGAAGGCCGTCAAGTTCTTGACTTCATTGATGGAAGTTTATCTAACGAGATCACGGCGATGATTTACGATATCGCGGGACGAATGCGACAAGTTACTCGCACCACCGATCCGGTGATCGGTACGGATACAGTACGAACCTACGCTCACGCTTACGATGCCGCCAGGCGTCGTGTCGCGACGCAAGCTAACGACGGTTCCACCGTCACGGTCGAGGGATTTTATGGAGCGTCCGCATCGCCTGAATTGATATTTGGGCCGCCTGTCGTCGCTGGTCAAACCACTGGCCGCGTCAAACTGCATCAGACAACGGTCCCAGGGGTCCAAGGAACCGTTGCGATCAGCGGTTTTGATAACACCGGAGAAACGGTCTGGACGTTGGCGGATTACGGTGGCAGCACCAGGGCCTACGCGGCGGCTAATTCTGGTGGAACAGTCACTGATATTCTGCACCAGAATTTTGATGGTCAAGGCTTGCCGATTAGCGTCATTGAGTCCAGTGCAACTAACCGTTTTAGTGGCAATCCGCTGCCGATCTCGTTTGCGGGCAACCAGTACGATCGGGCTTCGTCACTGTATAACGTTGGCGGTGGAAACTGGTATGCCGCCGATACCGGGCGGCGTCTTAGCAGCAGCGTCAGTAGCGGGAACGACCATTACGCCCTGTCGACCGACTACGGCAACGCACGAGTAGGCGCAGTGGATCAAGGCCCTGGGGGCGGCGAGCTTTGGCGTCAACGCTTCACCGAACTACTGCGTGATCCAAGTCAACTCGACGATGGTTATCGACAAGTCTTCTATGTCAATGCGGCAGTAACCGGACTTGCTGCTGTGGCTGCTGGCGGAATCGTCGTTGCGGGTGCTGGTACGGTGACCGCAATTGGAGGAGCCGTCACCGCAACAGGAACATTAACCGGTTCGGTCGCCATCAGTGCTGGAATAGGTGTCACGATTGGTGTTGGAATCGCTGCGTATCAAGGTGCAAGCCTTTCATCTGCGGCAACCGTCGGAGCAGCGTCCGGTTTGGTGGGCGGCTTTGCTGGCCACACCGTCGGTCTATCGACCTTGCTTAGAGCCAGGATTTTTGTAGGTACGCTCGCTGCGGGCGGTGCAGGTGGAGCAGCCGAGGGTGCCATTCGCGCGACCTTGGATGGCCAGAGTCTCGGCGGGATTGCCCAATCCGCCGCAGAAGGCGGTGTAATTGGCGCCATAACCGGCGGCATCTTAAACCGTACCGTGGTCGGCATCGTCTGGACCAATCAGGCCGTTAGAAAAGCCATATCGAGAATTGATGTTGCCCCAACGGGTGCATCTCGAATCTACACTCTCACAAACAACTTCGACGACGTTGTTTCGTCGGAACGTATGTGGGGCCAAACCGAAGGTGCTGTGTATGGTCTTCCGAGCAAGCAGTTCTGGAAAGGCTCAATCAATCCAAAGCTCAATGATCCTGGTGTTGTCATCTTTAAGGGCCAGGCAGCAACGTTATTTGAACCACATCGTCCGATTGGCTTGCTGTCACTTTTTAAGCGAAGTCTAACGCAGCATAAGACTGGACTTGGAGACGTCATGTTCGACATGTCAACTGCGTCACGTCGCGGAAACGTGCTGATCGTGCGAAACGCTGAGATGGGTGCAAATCTGGGGAGAGTTAAGCCGTTCGGCGTTGTTGACGTTGGCCCATCGTCATTTTGGGGACCTAAGCGGCATCAGTTTCGCGTGGGTTTTGAAATCTTATCCGACATTGTGATCGTGGGTGGCGTCACATACCTCGCATATGATGCTATTTTTGAGGAATAAGACGATGGTTGGTGCTCTGGTTTTGGCAATACTGACTTACATTATAATTACTATTTTGCTCGGTGTTGGCAATTGGTTGTGGGTCGGTGTTTTGATCTACTCGGCCGTAGCCTCGCTACATTTTCCTGAATTCAAACATCGAAAGTCGTGGAATCGAAGCGCCGTGCTTTTTGTGCTTTTGTTGGTTCTTCAGATTGCATTCGTTGTAATCGCTAACGGGAGTGAGCTTAGGCTTTCTTTGCTGCCTGATTCGCACGGTGAGGGTGGTGACGAAAAAGGTGTGCGACACCGTTGTTTTGTAGAACAACGTGATGCACTGTATGAAGCCCGCGTTTTATCAACGAGCGAAGCTCGTTCTCCTCGCGGGCGAGTGGAATTGAAATTGGTTGAAGCCGGTATTGCAAAAAATGGTCAACAGTAAAGTCAATTTGGTTAAACTAGCAGACGTTCTATTGTTCCAAATCTGCTATCGCGGCAGGTGCATTCATTTATAGCCTCCCTCCGCACAAGTCCGTACGTGAAAGATTACCTCATACTAGAATTCAGAAGGCAAGATTTTCGATTTCCGATTTTCCTACGTTTCGTTTCGGAGTTTAATAATGTTCGTTCCAAATTTTATTTTGGCAAAAGCAAGGACCGCGTTTACGCTGGTTGAAATCCTGGTCGTGATTGGGATTATCGGCGTACTCTTAGCCGTCTTGTTGCCAGCGGTCCAAGCGGCCCGTGAAGCCGCACGGCGAATGAGCTGCGGCAACAATCTCAAGCAGATTGGTTTAGGAATTCAAAATTACCACGCAGCCTACCAACAATTGCCGACTCATGGTGCGGGTACGTTCATGAAGAACGATTACACGGGTCCGGTCGCGTGGAACCAGCCTGGCACGAACTCAATGAAGCTTAGCTTTCTGGTTGGCATTGCACCGTTTGTGGAGCAACAGGTGCTCTGGGAACAGATCTCAAACCCATTAACCATTCCTGGGTCGACAATTTCCTTTGCCGCGATGAGCCCTGCACCCGACAAGCCGTTGGCCAGCCATGTGACGACGCCCTATTCGCCCTGGATGACGGAAGTCGATACCTTCCGCTGCCCAAGCGATCCAGGTCGAGGACTACCCGCACAAGGACGAACCAACTACGCCGCCTGTATGGGTGATGCAATGATAGGAACCGCAGATGGAAGATGGTACTTTTACCTTAATTCACTCAATTGCTGGCAAAACATGCAGGGCTGTCAGAACGATACTTTTGTGTACAAGCAACTTTACGCTGCATCTCGCGGTGCATTCGTTATGCGTTCAAAAGTTACTTTCGAAGGCATTCTTGATGGCCTTTCTAATACCATCATCGTCGGCGAGATCCCTACCGGTCTAAACGATCTTGATTGTCGTACGACGGCGCATATTCTGGAGACTCACAATATTCTAAACGATCCAGGATACGCTCGAACTGCAAATTGGTTAGACCCGAGTTCTTCTCGTCGCTGGATTGCGGGGGCGGGCGTAGATCTCGACACCGACCCCGAGCATCAACGGGGATTTCGCTGGGCGAATGCTCTCGGAATGTACGGTTCCTTTCACACAATTTTACCGCCCAACGGTGAACTCGTGCTTCGTCAATATGATGAATCGGAGGGGACGCTTGCCGCAGGTAGTTATCATCAAGGCGGCTGCCATATACTCTTGAGCGACGGCGCGGTTCGCTTTGTCAGCGATTCGATTGACGCCGGTAATGTCCATTCACCAACGGTTTATGCGAGCAATGCTGGTCCATCTGTGCCAACCGTATTCCCTGGTTGCCAAAGTCCCTTTGGCCTTTGGGGCGCACTCGGAACTCGTGGAATGAAGGAGGCAATTAGCGATTTTTAATGCCAATTAGCGTCATTGAGTCGACTCTCCGTTTTAGTGGCAATCCGCTGCCGATCTCGTTTGCGGGCAACCAGTACGCTGAGTTACCAAATCAAGTCAATTGAGACGCGTTTCTGTCACCGCTAACGATCTGTGGTTGCGTTCATGCGTTCAGCCAAATTAGTTCCAGAGAGCATTTCACTTGAGTGAATATCAGTTTACGTCGGACTGGCTGACGCATTCTTTGCCTGCTTGGCGAACTCACCTGTTACCCATTGCAGGCCGAGTGCTGAACTATCTTGAGGTTGGGACACACGAGGGGCGGTCAGCCGTATGGGTGGCTGAGCATCTGCTGAAACAGACAAGTTCTCGCTTGATCTGTGTTGATCCGGGGCAGTCTTCCGAAGTATTGGGTCGGTGGAACCACAACATTGAAGCCACGGGTCGTGCTTCGCAAGTCACGCTCTATCGTCAGCGATCCCAGACTTTCCTGCCGTTGCTGGCTCAGCAGTTCGACCTCATTTATGTCGATGGGGACCATCACGGAGCATCTGTCATCTTGGATGCCTGCAATATTTGGCGATTGCTGAATGTCGGCGGAATCCTAATTTTTGATGACTATGGCCCGTTCGGAAAAAAATGCAACATTGCTAGTTGAACAGTTCAGCAACGCAGCAACGGAAGAACAGCCCCCGCATCAGCTTCGGGCGTTTTGC
>JAYVSE010000492.1:0-36217 GCA_043775635.1 Planctomycetaceae bacterium
CGTTAAACCGCGTGCCCATCGGGCCGCGTGTTTTGAGGCAAACGCGCGGGGCGATGCCCACGCGGTTAAACTAAGAAACTTGTGCACGGGTGCTTAACAGTCCCAAAACAAAATACGCTTTTAGCGGAACGGCGCGAGCCGTCCGGTATCGAGGAACCGGAGAGCTTTCGCTCTTCCGCTAAAATTGAAATCGGGAAGTTATTTTGGGACTGTTCCAAGCTTCACGAATTCTTGCTGGCGGGCTTGGACATGGGTAGTGAATACCTGACAATCATCATCTAATTCTCAGGGCCGACTTAACGGTTTCACCGTTTTTCGGCCGCAGAACCGAAACATGATTGTGAGATAGTCGATGCCTGACAGCCTGTACCTCGCCACCAATGCGTCAGCGACCGGAAAAGGGATGGTCGCGCTAGGCGTGATGGAATTGGCGACGCGTCGTTTTGACCGCGTCGTTTTTTTTCGCCCGATCGTCCGCGAATCAGCAGCCACAGACCAAAGCATTCAGTTGATGCGTTCGCGTTATCAATTGCCAGCTTCGCCAGAGCAAATGGCGGGAGTGTCGAGAATTGAGGCGCGACGGTTGCTCGCCGAGGATCGCTACGATGAGCTGATCCAGCAAATCCAACAGCGGTTCAAATCGCTCCAACAAAATGCTGACTTTGCGGTCGTCGAAGGAACAAGCTTTGAAGGCCTGATATCAGAGATCGAATTTGAACTGAACGCTGATATTGCAGTCAACCTTGGCTGCGCGATCATGCCGATCTACTCAGCTTTTGAAAAGTCCGTTGGGGACTGCGTACAATCGATCCTGATCGGCAACGACAACTTGACCGATCACGGCGGCCATCTGCTTGCCACGATCGTCAATCAAGTTTCCCCAGCCATGGACGCCGACCTTCAACAAGCCTGTAAGGTTGCGAAGCTTGACCAGAACTTACCGATTTATTTCTTGCCGGAGGAATCACTGCTGCGCCAGCCAACTCTGCGTGAAGTCCAAGCCAGCATGAATGCGGAGGTATTGCTTGGGGATGATTCAATGCTTGATCGTGAAGTCCGACAATTAAAGGTTGCTGCAATGCAACTTCCCGATTTTTTGGAACGGTCGCTGCCTGGCAGTCTCGTGATCACCCCTGGTGACCGCAGCGATATCCTGGCCGGATGCGCGTTGGCTTGTTTGCATGCTGACGCACCGTCACCGGCAGGCGTTGTTTTAACGGGTGGCCTTGTGCCGCCGTCATGTGTAATGCAATTGATGCGAAGTCCGGGCAGTTTGCCAATCCTGACAACGACTGATGACACTTTCACCGCCGCGAAAAAAGCGTCCATGGCGAAAGCACTGATCGGTTTGCATTCGCCTCGCAAGATCGAGTCTGCGATCGGCTTGTTTGAAAAATATGTCGCTTCGGATGATTTAGCGACGCGGTTACATGCCCCCGATATTCATCAAGTCACACCGCTGCTATTCGAATACTCATTGATCCAGCGAGCGCGTGAACGGCGAGTACGAATCGTCTTGCCCGAAGGTAGTGAGCCACGAATTTTGCAGGCCGTTGACGTGCTGCGCCGTCGCGACGTCGCGGATATCGTGCTGCTAGGCGATCCAACTATCATTCGTGCCGCCGCTAGTCAGGTTGGCGTGAATTTTCCGGAAACCGGTGTCGAAATCATCAATCCCATAAACAGTCCGCTGCGAGAAGATTTTGCCCAGGAATATCTATCACTTCGCCAGCACAAAGGCATGACCATCGATGTCGCCCGTGACCGAATGTTGGAAGTCAGCTACTTTGGCACCATGATGGTTCGCCGTGGCATGGCAGGCGGCATGGTTTCGGGTTCAATCCATACGACTGCCAACACGATTCGACCAGCATTCGAGTTCATCAAAACACGCCCTGGAGTCAATGTTGTCAGCAGCGTTTTCTTGATGTGCCTGAAGACAGGAGTGCTGGTCTATGGCGATTGCGCCGTTATTCCTAACCCAACCGCCGAAGAGCTTGCTGAGATCGCCAGCAGCAGCGCCGACACGGCCTCACAATTTGGTATCGAACCACGCGTCGCCATGCTTTCCTATTCCACCGGAGAAAGCGGGCACGGCGAGGACGTGGAGCGAGTTCGCGCCGCGACAGCGATACTGCGTGCTAAACGCCCCGGCTTGCCCGTCGAAGGTCCGATGCAGTACGACGCAGCAATCGATCCTGCCGTTGCGGCCACGAAACTTCCTGGAAACGAAGTGGCGGGACGAGCGACCGTGTTCATTTTTCCTGACTTGAACACCGGCAACAACACTTACAAAGCTGTCCAGCGATCCGCTGGTGCCGTCGCGATAGGTCCCGTTTTGCAAGGGTTAAGGAAACCAGTGAATGATCTGTCGCGCGGTTGTACTGTCGCAGATATCGTCAACACCGTAGCGATTACTGCCATTCAGGCACAAGCAACCGAGGGATCGCTCGAATGAATATCCTGGTCTTCAATGTTGGCAGCACGACACTCAAATTTGCTTGCTTTGATATGCCGTCGGGTACTCGGTTGACACATGGAACTGTGGACCGCATCGGTCAACCTGGTGGAGACGCGGCGAATCATTTGTCGGCAGCCAATGTCACACTCCAACGACACTCGGATTTGGAAATTGCCGCCCTTGGACACCGCATCGTCCAAGGGGGAGATCGTTTCTCGAATCCGACGCTTGTAAATGCCGAGGTGCTGCAAGAGCTGACAAAGCTTGATGAACTGGCTCCGCTTCACAATCCGCCAGCGCGAGCAGTGGTTCAAGCTATCGCTGATAGCGGCCTAGTGATTCCGCAGATTCTGGTCTTCGACACCGCCTATTTCTCAACGCTGCCTCCCCAGTCTTATCGTTATGCGATTCCTGAACGTATCTACCGTCAATATGGAGTTCGCCGGTACGGTGCACATGGAACGTCGCATCGCTATGTGACGAACAAAGCGATTGCTTACCTTCAAGACGCTACCCATGCCAAGCGAATCATATCCTTGCATCTAGGTGGCGGAGCCAGCGCGACGGCCTCCATTGGTGGCGTTGCAATCGAGACTTCGATGGGCATGACACCACTGGAAGGCTTGGTCATGGCGTCACGATCCGGTGATATTGACCCCTCCGTTCCATTGCATCTCATGCGCCACGCTGGGATGTCCGTCGATGATGTCGACAAGTTGCTCAATAAACAAAGTGGACTACTAGGCTTGTGCGGTGACCCCGACATGCGCACGATCCTCCAGCGTCGTCAATCCGGTGACGAGTCCGCGACGTTGGCGATCGATATCTATGTGCATCGCTTGCTAAAATGTATCGGCGGCTACGTTGCAATCTTAGGTGGGTTGGATGCCTTGGTATTCACTGCCGGAGTCGGGGAAAACGCCTGCCAAATTCGTCAATTGGTAACGGCACCGCTGGCTCACTTAGGTATCGCGATCGACGATGCGCTAAACTCATCGGCTCGCTGCAATGGCGAGATCATCGACTTAACCGCTGGCCCTGCGACGGTACGCACTTTGATCGTTCCTACCGACGAAGAGCGTGCCATCGCCGAACAAACCGTTAATTCGCTCAGTCTGTCGTCACGCTAGGCATTGGCAAACGCGTAACTTTTGTCAGAATCAGGCCCCCAACCTCGGAGATTTAGGTATCTATGTTAACGATCGAGAAATTTTCCTTCGGTATCGGCGACCGATTTGCTCATCAAGCCAGTGCGCAGCTTCGTGCATTCCAGCAACTCGAACAGTTGGGCGTCCACGTCGCGCCAGTCTGGAATAAGTCAAACCGCGAACATACCTTCGTAGGTTCCGAACCGCAGAGCGTCTACGACGCGGCCGCCGCAGCCGTGCAGAAGTTGGGTTGGAAATCGCCTTGGCATGTCGACGCCGATCATATCCAACTGAAAACAGTCGATCGGTTCCTAAAATGTTCTGACTTCTTCACCATCGACGTTGCCGACTACATTGGCAAACCTGCGTCTGCGACTGACATTACCGGCTTCATCACCCGCCATCCCGAATTGATCGGCTCGTTTGAACTACCCGGCGCAAGTCAGCCGTTCGTAATCGACCGAACCTTCATTCAATCGGTGGCGAACAAATATCTCACCGCGACAAAAGCTGCGGGAGATATCTATCGCTATATCGCTGGTCAGCGAGGTGAAAGCCAACTGATTGCAGAAGTCTCGATGGACGAAACCGATGCACCCCAAACGCCGCCCGAGTTGCTCGTCATCTTGGCAGCGCTAGCGGATGAGAAGATACGTTTACAAACCATTGCACCCAAGTTTACTGGACGATTTAATAAAGGTGTCGATTACGTCGGTGACCTGAAACAGTTCTCACGCGAGTTCAGCGACGATCTTGCTGTCATCGCTCATGCGATCAAGCTTTATCAATTGCCGGACAATTTGAAGCTCAGCGTACACAGCGGCAGCGACAAGTTTAGCCTCTACCCAATCATCCATGATGCTCTGAAGCGAACCGGTGCGGGCGTACACGTCAAAACAGCGGGAACGACTTGGCTTGAAGAAGTGATCGGCCTTTCCGAAGCGGGTGGCGATGGGCTGCTATTAGCCAAAGAAATGTATGCTTATGCGCTCGACCATGTCGACGAACTATGTGCTCCGTATGCCAGCGTGATTGATATCGACCGCAGCAAATTACCCTCTAGCGATGTCGTCAACGATTGGACCGGCGAGGACCTCGCAGCGGCCATTCGTCACGTGCCTTCTGATTCTCGCTTCAACGCCAACATTCGCCAGTTGCTACACGTCTCGTTCAAGATCGCAGCCAAGGCAGGGAACCGATATACCGGCTTGCTCAAGAGCAACGAAGCGATCGTTGCCAAGCAGGTGACAGACAACTTGTTAGACAGACATTTAAAGCCACTCTTCCTGCCGTCGTAACAACCGTGGGCCCTTGGTCCGCACCGCAGCAAACTCAATCAGTATCTGACTTCGGTGCGTTGAAGCGGGATCCCGAACGTGGACGCCGACGGCGGCGTCGTTCACGTCCATGCGTTGCGGTACAGTTTTGGGACCACTTGTCAAAAGCTGGCGTTGCGATGCCTTGTTAAAAATTGGTAACCGTTCACGGCCTTCGGCCTTGAACGGTTTCGCTTAATCGCAATCCTACTCTTGATGGGGCGACCATAAAGATTTCGATCGAGTGTTTGACAGAACTTGACTGGCTCGGCACGTGAACTGACCGCAGGTGGCCCTGCGGCTGTGAACGGGAATCGCTCCGAAAATTTGTAACGGTTGGCCCTAATTCAAAAAGTTTTTCGCCCAAGGTTTGCCTGCCGAGTTGCTCGGACGTCCGCGATCGTGTATGATCCACGGGATCGGCGGTCCGCGTGAGGCCGCGACAAACGAGCCATTTTAGAACAACAGGTTGCACCGTAAAATGCGAGTCCCGGTGATCGTCATTGCCGATCGTCCGCGCGATCGAGTTGAACCGAGCCGTTCGTTACTTCGCGCAATCACTTTGATTTGCAAAAACCCTTGGAGATCGACACAAGATGGTCACCCCAGATAAGACAGGGGAAATATGGCACCGCGGAACAAAGTTGGGGCTGATTTATGCCGTAATCACTTTTCTGGTTCTTGGATTGACAACGACGCAAGACCCAGCGGGAACTCTCGCATGGTTACAGAGGTTTAGTTTTTTGGTCGTTATTGCGCCCTCGCAGCGGCGTCTCAAGCATATGTTTTCGGTTTGCGTGACGCGGACAAAACCAATAACAATGCCGTCAACTGGAAAGTGCGGTGCAGCGAATCAATCATTACATTTCGTTAAGACTTGCCTATCGCCACAGGACATTGCGGTTGTCGACAACTATAATAGGTACTTCTCGCTGAACGCCACACTTCCTTTCCCCTGTGAGGAGGAACGATGTTTGTCCGCGATGTTTGCGTGCTGGCAGCGCTCGCATGCTACTTGACCAGTGGCTTTCCTGGGGTTCTCGCGCGATCCAAGGCGCTGTGGGGGCAACGGATCGCAACATGCTTGATGGTACTCGGGGGAGTCCTTGGGTTAGCGGGCATCTGCTTGGAATTTAAGAACGCGGGTGAGCGCGAGTTGCTCAGGTTGCCCACACCCATTCCCGGTGCCGACTTTGTTTTGGCTACGGATGGTCTGTCGCTTTACTTTCTCGCGCCCATCTTGCTAATCACGATGCTTGGGGCGGTCTATGGTCTTGAATACTGGAAACAAAGCGAGCATCCCGATGGAGTGAAGTTGCGATTGTTCTATGGAATTCTTGCCGCCTCGTTGGCGGTCATCGTCCTGGCACACAATTCGATCACGTTCTTATTTGGTTGGGAGATCATGGCCGTCTCCGCGTTTTTCCTCGTGGGGACACAGGATCGCGATCCGGAGGTTTCCGCAGCGGCGTGGTTATACTTGGCGGCCAGCCACACCGCAACTTTGGCACTATTTGTTATGTTTGCACTCATGTATGGGGTCACGGGAAGTTACGATCTCGTGCCGCTCGCAGAAGGCTCCATTTCTGCAGGAGTTGCGGCCGCGATCTTCATCTTTGCACTGGTTGGTTTCGGCTTGAAAGCAGGAATGATGCCACTTCACTTTTGGCTCCCCAGTGCCCACGCGATGGCACCCAGTCACGTTTCATCGGTCATGTCGGGAGTTCTAATCAAGTCGGGGATCTACGGACTGGTGCGGATCACTTCGCTGCTTCCCGAACCGCCGATTTGGTATGGTCAGTGCGTGTTAGTCTTTGGCGCGGTCTCGGCGGTCTTAGGCGTCGCGTTTGCTTTGGGACAGCACGATCTGAAACGACTATTAGCCTACCATAGCATTGAAAATATCGGCATCATTCTTATCGGACTGGGACTAGCGCTTGTAGGACGGAGCCTGCATCAACATGTCTGGGTGGTTCTCGGACTAGCGGGTTGTTTATTGCACGTTTGGAATCATGCGTTATTCAAGTCGCTGTTGTTCTTAAGCGCGGGCTCGGTAATCCATGCGACGCATACTCGCGAAATCGATCACTTAGGAGGCCTGGCGAAAACGCTGCCTTGGACTGCGGGCTGCTTCTTGCTCGGAGCGGCAGCCATCTGCGGGCTGCCGCCACTCAACGGATTTGTCAGCGAATTTCTGATTTATTTGGGTCTATTTCAAACGATTGGCTTGCAGCCTGGCGAATCCTTTCCCGCGGTCGCTTTCCTTGTGCCCGTGATGGCCCTGATGGGAGCGTTGGCTGTGGCCTGCTTTGTCAAAGTATTCGGTGTTGTGTTCTTAGGAGTCCGAAGGACCTTGACGGAACATCCGGCTCATGAGTCGGGATGGGCTATGCTCGGTCCCATGTGTATCCTTGCGGTCTGTTGTGTAATGATCGGCATTGCTCCGTTCGCTATTGCGCCAGCGTTGGACAGCGCGCTTTCTGTTTGGACTCATCAGGTTACTCTAGCCGGCGAGACGTTATCGCAAACGGCACCGCTACGGCAGATCAGCTTGACAGCGATTGCCTTGATCATTTCGATCGCAGCTGGCGCGGGCTTGTTGGCGTGGCGAATCCGCACGCAGCCGTTGGGATGGACGGAAACTTGGGGCTGTGGATACACGGCACCGACGTCGCGCATGCAGTATACGGCGTCATCGTTAGCGGAAATGTTAGTCTCGATATTATCCTGGCCGTTACAGCCACAATTTCATCGACCACGAATCCTGAGCTTCTTTCCAACTGCCGCAAATTTTGAGAGTCATGTGCCCGAAGTGGTGCTGGAACGGGGAGTGATACCGGCTGTCAAAGGTATCGGAAAAGTCCTTTATACGTTTCGTTTAGTTCAACAAGGGAGTGTGCAGATTTATCTGCTGTACATGCTCGCAATCCTGTGCGTGCTGTTGTTACTTTAGACTGTCGGACCAAAGTTGAAGGTGACTCATCGTCATGTCGATCCTTATGCATCTAATCGTTCTGGTCGCCGTCCCACCGTTACTGATGGGAGTCATCAACCGAACCAAAGCATTTTTTGGCGGTCGTAAGGGACCGCCACTGTTGCAACCGTACTTCGAAATTTTGCGATTGCTGCAGAAAGGTACGGTCCAAAGTACAGCGACGACCTGGTTATTTCGGCTGGGACCCGTTGTCAGCCTAATCACTCTAGTGTTCGCCGGGCTGATCATTCCGCTCGGCCAGTCACACGCTCCGCTTTCGTTTATGGGCGACGTTCTGTTATTCGCTTATCTGCTGGCGCTAGGGCGGTTCTTTCTGGTGCTTGCGGCGCTGGATACAAGTTCGGCGTTCGAAGGAATGGGAGTGGCTCGTGAAATTACGTTTGCATGCTTGGCCGAACCGGCAATGTTTTTTTGCTTGTTGGTTTTGGCGAAAGCGTACAGTTCCGTCCAGATGGCGGTGATTTTTGCTGGCGGAACTGATTGGAGTACGCCTCTTCTGAGCACGCCATTGTTACTGGTATTGCTTAGCTGGAGCTTACTCATGCTGTCTGAGAACTGCCGGATCCCGTTTGACGATCCGAACACACATTTAGAGTTGACAATGATTCACGAAGTCATCGTGCTCGATCATAGCGGTCCGATGCTCGCGATGATTCAGATGGCCGCAGCACTCAAGTTATTTATCTTTGCTTCGCTCACCGTACGGTTGGCTATTCCGTTGAATCTCGGCAACGCAGTCCTGGAATGGACATTGTTCCTGGCGGGTGTTGTTGTGGTCGCGATGATGTTGGGAACGGTAGAATCGGTGATGGCACGACTGCGGATGACCAAAGTGCCACATGTGATTACCGCGGCCGCAGTCATTGCCGCTTTTGGATTTGTACTCCAGGTGACCAAGCCATGAACATCGCAAGCATTGATCCGATTCTGGTGTGTGTCGTACTGATCAATTTCTATTTACTTGGTACCGGTCGATTAAGAGCCTGCATTCATGCAGTCGCCGCGCAAGGATCGCTGTTAGGGATCGCCTACGCGATTGCGCATCAGGATGTGCACGCGGTGGTAGCCAGTGTCGTGAGCTTGCGGACGTTGGCGTTAGCCGCCACCATGATCCTCATCAAAGCAGTGGCGATGCCACGCATGCTACGATACGCAATGCGAGAAGCCGATATCGATTGGCGCATCAACCCGTATGTTGGATTAACGGCTTCCCTGTTGCTTGGAGCGATCGGTACAGGGGTCGTCATGGCGCTCTCGGCCAGACTACCCTTGCGACCCGAACACGCAAGTCATCTACTTGTCTCGGCCTCGCTGTCGACAATTCTTGCCGGATTTATCTTATTGGCGACAAGGCGTGAAGCGCTCACGCAAGTGATCGGATACCTCGTGCTCGAGAATGGGATTTTTATCTTTGGTTTATTGTTGGTCCAGGCGATGCCAGCGATCGTAGAAATTGGCGTGCTGCTAGATTTGTTTGTCGGCGTGCTCGTGATGGGAATTGTGATTCATCATGTCCATCGTCAGTTTCCGGCCTCAACCTCCGATCATCTATCGGCACTGAGAGAATGAGCATGGTTGAACTACTCGTATGCTTTCCGATTCTCTGGTCGCTGGTAGCATTTTCAGCGCCATCCAATCGTTGGCGGCCATGGACATTGCCGCTGGGCGCTGCAGTGCATCTAGCGATGACC
The DNA here is from genome assembly GCA_043775635.1 of Planctomycetaceae bacterium. Taxonomy (GTDB): domain Bacteria; phylum Planctomycetota; class Planctomycetia; order Pirellulales; family Pirellulaceae; genus UBA6163. The sequence goes on from JAYVSE010000492.1 coordinate 9,612, forward strand.
TATTGGTCCTTATTTCACCCAGTGGAACGTGGCTTTCAGGATTGGCTCGTGCTCGATCCGCTGGGTAAAGTTTTTTTGGGGTTGATCAGTTTGATGTTCTTCCTTTGTGCTTGTTATGCGCCAGGATATCTTGCCCAACGAAGTGAACGCAATAATCGCGTTTTGTGTACTTGCTTGATGTTGTCGCTCGGAATGATGTCGCTGATTATTCTGTCACATCATTTGGGATTGATGTGGGTTGCGATGGAAATGACGACGCTAGTGAGCGCACCGGGGTTGTACTTCAATCACAATGCTCGATCACTGGAGGCAACCTGGAAATACTTGCTACTCTGCTCCGTGGGAATCGCCCTCGCATTGCTCGGTTCGTTGTTCATGGCCTATGCGGCGCTATATGCGGGTTTAGAGTCGACGTTGATGTTCGATGATCTTATCCGTCAAGCACCGCGATTGTCGGTTCCCTGGCTGCATGCGGCGTTTGTGTTCTTGCTGGTCGGCTACGGCACGAAGATGGGTTTGGCTCCGATGCACAACTGGAAGCCAGATGCCTACGGTGAAGCGCCGGGCATGATCGGCGCCTTGTTAGCAGGTGGCATGACGAATTGTGCTTTTCTCGCAATCTTGCGGTTTGTGCAGATCTCCGAAGCGGCCGGTGAAGGTGCTTACGCGCGGCGGATGCTGTGGTTGCTCGGTCTACTCTCGGTCGGTTTAGCCGCCGCCTTGATGGTTCGCCAGCGAGACTTTAAACGTATGTTGGCGTATTCCAGTGTTGAGCACATGGGCATATTGGCTTTGGGGGTTGGCATCGGCGGTGCGGCAACTTGGGCGGCCTTGTTGCATGTGATCAACAACGCATTGACGAAAGGTGTCCTCTTCCTGTCTGCAGGCAACATTCACCGTGTGTATGGCAGTAAACTCACTCAAGATGTTCGCGGTGCTTGGCATCGCTTGCCGTTTTCCGGAAGTATGTTTTTGTTGGGTTTTCTGGCGATCACTGGCTCGCCTCCGTTTGCGCCGTTTATCAGCGAGGTCTCGTTGCTGGCGGCAATGTTTCGCCAAGGATATTGGGGCACTGGTTCTTTCTTTGCCTTCAGTCTGTTGGTCATCTTCTTGGGTTTTGGATCGACCGTGGTCTCGATGGTGTTTGGGGAGCCTAGCCCGCATGCGAGTCACACAAAATTCCAGGATACGGTTGGCACTTGTTGGCCGATCGCTGTGTTTGCCTCGCTGGTATTCCTGCTCGGCGTTTATCATCCGCCAGCGCTGACGGAATTGTTGCGCGAAGCGGCAGCGTACCTTGAAGTGAGCAAACCGCTATGACGACAGCGACCATTCGCAACGGACAAGCCATTAAGCTGTCGGAAGTACCGTGCCTGCCATACGAGGCGCTGCGCGAGGTGATTTTGACACAGGTAGCGAAAGGACTGCGTTTGGCGGCCTTCTTCGGCGATCCGATTGACCATGATCGCGTTCGACTCGTTGCGATCTTGGCCGATGCCACTGAGTCGCGAATAACACCGCTCATGGCAGAAATCAGCGACAATCATTTTTCCTCGTTGACACCCGATTGTCCGCAAGCTCATAACTTTGAACGGGAAATCGCTGAACAGTGGGGATTGATCCCTTTGCAGCATCCTTGGCTTAAACCGCTGCGTTACCATCACTCGTATCGGCCTGGGCATGATGCTTGGCAACGCAGTGTTGGAGCGACGATACTTCCCGCCGTTACCGACTACTTTCAAGTCAAAGGCGCAGAAGTACACGAAGTCGCCGTTGGTCCAGTCCACGCGGGGGTCATTGAACCGGGTAGCTTTCGCTTTCAATGCCACGGCGAGCATGTGTTTCACCTGGAGATTCACCTGGGCTATCAACATCGCGGCGTCGAGCGTGCGCTGGTCGGTGGGCCGAACAAACGAACGTTGCACTATATGGAGACGTTGGCTGGCGATACTTCGATCGGGCATGCCATCGCTTATTCTCAAGCCATGGAAGGACTGGCAGGCACCGTCCCCTCACCGCGCGCCCATGCGATCCGTGGCATCGCGCTAGAACTTGAGCGACTCGCTTGTCACACGGGCGATCTGGGAGCCCTCGCCGACGACGTTGGCTTCTTGCCCACAGCCAACTACTGCGGTCGATTGCGAGGCGATTTTCTGAACGCGACGGGAACCATTTGTGGCAATCGGTTCGGAAGGAGTTTAGTTCGCCCCGGCGGAGTGAACTTTGACATCGATCCCACCATGGCTCAGTCGTTGATCGAGCGACTGCGACCGGCGCTGAAGGACGTGGCAGGGGCCGCGCAATTACTTCGTGGCAGCCTTTCGGTGCAGAGCCGTTTTGAAAACACTGGTACGATTTCCTCGGAGACGGCGCGTGCGCTGGGAATCGTGGGGGTAGCGCTTCGCGCAACGGGAGCTGAGCAGGACGTACGACAGGATTTTCCAATGGGTGTCTATCAGTCAGTGCGCATTCCTGTCGCGACTTGGCCAAGTGGAGACGTGTGCGCTCGCGCTGAAGTCCGTTGTCTGGAGATTGAACGCTCTGGACATTTTGTTTTGGAGCAATTGCACACTCTGCCGCACGGATCGGTGCGAGTCAGCTGCGAAAGTTTAGCGACCGATTCGCTGATCGTTTCAATGGTCGAGGGTTGGCGAGGCGAAATCTGCCATGTCGCGCTTACCGATGGTGACGGTCGATTTCGTCGCTACAAAGTTGTGGACCCGTCGTTTCACAATTGGATTGGGCTAGCGATGTCGCTTCGCGATCAACAGATCTCGGATTTTCCATTGTGTAACAAGAGTTTCAATTTGTCGTATTGCGGCCATGATCTGTAGCGGGAGTTCACCAACATGTTTCGAGTGCTTGCAGAACGATTTCAACAAGGCTATCGAACGGCTTCCTATCCCCATGAACCGGCTCCACCGCGTCCGGCACGCTTTCGCGGTTTGCCGGTACTGGACCAAGCAAAATGTCCGACGGACTGTCATCGCTGCGTGAACGCTTGCCCCACCGATGCGATTCGACAAGTGGATACCAAATTACAGATGGACTTGGGACGATGTCTGTTTTGCACCGATTGTTTGGAAGCTTGTCCTGAGGGTGCCATCGCCTTCACGGATGACTACCGACTGTCGACGCGAAAACGAGACGATTTGGTGGTTGGAGAGCACGGATTAGAGCTGGCTGCCGCGCTGGACATGAAGCTCAAGAAGCTTTTCGGTCGATCGCTTAAATTGCGGCAGGTCAGTGCTGGGGGCTGCAATGGTTGCGAAGCAGATGTCAATGTCTTGAGTACGGTCGTTTTTGATTTGAGCCGTTTCGGCATTCAGTTCGTTGCCTCGCCGCGGCATGCTGATGGTCTATTGATCACTGGTCCCGTGACTGAAAACATGCGGATTGCCTTAAAGAAAACTTACGATGCGGTTCCCGAACCGAAAATCGTGATTGCTGTCGGTGCCTGTGCTATTTCTGGTGGGCCCTACGTCGGTCACACCGAAACTCACCACGGTGCGGACAGCACCGTGCCCGTCGATCTCTATATCCCTGGTTGTCCGCCGAGCCCATGGACGATTCTTGACGGCTTGCTCCGGCTGCTCGATCGTTTAGGCCCGCGTGAATCGTTAGAGAGTTCTACTTGAGTTCGACGCTAAGCGTGACCAAGTCGTTGAAACGGTCGACGGGCTGACCTGCTGACCATGCAATGCCTCGTAGTGGAGCCACTAAGCGGCCGATCGCCTCAATGGCGGTGTCGTTTACGCGATGAATCTTGATTCGATTTTCCTTCCCTGACTTGACGATGGTTTTTGCTTCTTTACTCCAACATGACGAATTCACCGACGCTTTCAATGATCCCAGCGAAACAAACACCATAGCCATACTTGCTGTATCCGCAGATGTGACTACTGGACTTTTGCCATGTATGCCAAAAATTGGCGATCGAGCGTTACCAAATCCATTCCGATCGCTTTTTCAAAAAGTTCGATCCGTTCTCTCGCACCGCGTGTCTCTAACGGCTTTCCTTCGCTTAGCGTCTTTAAAAATTCGATGTACTCTTTCTTTTTTGTGCGAAGCAAAAAATAGGTCATCGCCCACGCTTCGCTGTACGCATCCGAAGCGCTCGCTTCCTGCCTGAATCGCGTGTCGTCTGCCAACAGTGTTGCCAGCGACTCTGTTCCTCTTCTGGGCATATAGCGGCGGAATCGCTCCAGGTTCACGGCGTTCACTTTGCCGATGCTTCGCCAGCCTTTCGGATTGCTAAAATCCGGCGATTCAAAAAAAACAGCCATCCCTTCGCTGACCCACATCGGATTGTCCGCATAGCGTTTTTGCAATCCCGTGTTGTATGAAAGTTGGTGAGTTGCTTCGTGAATGATCGTCGCGATATTTCGCTCGACATCGGGCACGTTGAACGTTGTCATCCGATTCGATTCGAGGTTGTAGTATCCGATCGTCGACTTGGCAGCTTCACCAACGTCTTTGACCGCGTAAGCGTCATAACTTTCTCGATCAGCAAACACGAGCGAGACCAGCGGAAATCGCGTTTTTGGCAAGTCCCAACCTTGATTCTTCCAATAGGCAAAAAAGCCTCGATGCAATTGTTCAAACAGTCCGCCCACCGTGCGAACGTAGGATTCGCTGGTGTTGTGTACGATTACAAAATTGGTCGTTTTGTGCACGGCAAACCCATCCGGCAGCTCTCCCAGAATCCTCCGGCCCATTTCGGCATCATCGACCGGAACAAGCGGCTTGTCGTCAGATTCGCTGGACTCGATCATCTCCGGCTGAATGGTCCAGACGCGACCGTCGTCGGCCAAAAAGAACATTCCGCCGTCTTGTGCTTTTACCAGCGACTCGCCAATAACCGTGCGAACAACGTTGTTTGTGTCCTTAAAAGTGACGCGTTCTGCCGCTCTGGCATCGCAAAAAACGGCAAAAACGCCGGCCCAGCCAACTGCTGCAATGAGTATCTGTTTCAGTTTGGGTGTTAGTGCCACCGGAAAACCAGTCCGTTGAGAGTACGATAGTTGCCATGAAGATTACTGCGATTCCACAACTGTATCGTAACCTAAGGCGCTGGCGAGAGATTCTCGCCGTGCTTCGTCGTTATGGCCTCGCCGACTGGCTTAGTCAATTCCCGCAGTTGCCGTTCCAAGACTGGCTCAAGGGTGCCGATGGACAGCCGTTGTCGTCCCATTCTCGGGAAGAGAGAGTGCGGTTAGCCATCACCGAGTTGGGTCCGACGTTCATTAAACTCGGCCAAATCCTGGCCGCACGACCCGACCTTGTGGGCCCGGAATTGGCGGTCGAACTAAAGCGTCTGCATAGCGATGTACCCGCGATCGACTCCGCAACCATTCGTCGCCGACTGCAAGAAGAACTGGGCTCTCGTTTTGAGCTTGAAATCGTTGAATTCGACGACACACCGGTCGCGACTGCATCGATCGGCCAAGTACACCGTGGACAACTTGCCGACGGGACCGAAGTTGTCGTCAAGGTCCAGAGACCTGGCATTGAACAGATTATGCTCTGCGACTTGGATGTGCTCAGCGGCTTGGCACAACTTGCCGAGCGAGTCGAAGGTTTGGCTGCGTTTTCGCCCGAAGCGATGGTCCGCCAGTTGACTCCGGTGCTGCGCCGGGAACTGGACTTCGGACGCGAAAAGCAAAACTTACAACTTTTTTCGGTTCTGTTGCGTGATACCCCCGGTATTACGATTCCGACTCCCATCGAATCGTTGTGCACGCGACAGGTTTTAGTGATGACGAGAATCCCAGGTGAAGATCTGTCACGCTGCAATGTGTGCGAGAAATTCACGCCGGAAGTTCGCCACCAAATGGCAAAAACGATCACCGAAGCCTACATGCAGATGCTGTTCACCCATGGTCTATTTCACGCGGATCCACATCCGGGCAACTTGATCGCGGCTGATGATGGAGCAATCGGCATACTTGATTTTGGGATGGTCGGGCGAATCGATACGCGTCTTCGCGAACAGATCGAAGAAATGCTAATCGCCGTCAGCATGTCCGACAGTGCTCGTATGACGCAGCTCATCCGGCGCGCTGGCGAGGTTCCGGTGAAGTTAGACGAGGCTGCGTTGTCAATCGATGTTTCCGAGTACATCTCGACTTACAGTCGCCAAGGGCTCGGTCAATTCGACTTGACCGGTGCGCTGAATGATCTTGGCGATGTATTGCAGCGTCACGGGATCAAGCTACCCAGCCAATCCGCGATGCTGATGAAAATGTTGATTTCGCTAGAAAGCACGCTCGCGGCGTTAAACGCGGATTTTGATGCGATTGAAGTCATGGCAACGTTCTTGCGCCGCGCCGCGTTACGACGACATAGCCCGCGACGACGATTGCATCAAGTCCGCCGCATGATGCTCGAAGCCGAGTACTTCATGCAAATTGTTCCCGATCAATTCCTCGGTTTGTTGGACCAAGTTCGGCGCGGCGAATTGCAGGTTCAGATCGATCATCGCAAGATCGGTTCGACGGTCAATCGACTCGTGGTCGGGCTGATCGCCAGCGCGCTATTTCTCGGATCGTCGCTATTGTTGGCCATGAAAGTGCCGCCTATTATGTTCGCCGAGGCAACCTATTTTGGAATCCAACAAATCAGCATGCTGGGTACGATCGGAACAATTTTCAGCGTGATGATGATGCTACGTCTTTACCTAGCGATCAACGCCAGTGGCCACTTGTCGCGCGACAATGAAGACTGAACCGCTCAGCATCTCAGCATCCCAGGATCACCTGGATTGCATCGGTTACCGTCGATGTCAACAACGCAATTTCGTCAGTGGCGATTGACAACGGCGGCATCAGAATCACAACATCACCTAGTGGACGAACCCAAACTCCGCGTTTGGTCGATTCTTCACAGACATGGCGGCCGATCAACTCGCTCGCAGCAAACTTTTCACACGTCTGTCGGTCTCGCACCAACTCGATGCCAACCATCAAACCCAACTGGCGGATTTCGCCTACATTGCGATGTCCCGCGATTGCCTCTAACCCTTGATTTAGTTGCGTAACCTTCGCTGGCAACAACCCCAAAACGTTTTCATGCTCGAACACGTCTAGGGACGCTATGGCCGCTGCTGCTGCTAACGCATTGCCGCTGTAAGTATGGCCGTGAAAAAACTGGCAGTTAGCCGACGTAGGTCCTGTAAACGCTGCGAAGATGTCGCTCGTCGCCAAAGTCACCGCCATCGGTAAATATCCGCCAGTAAGTCCTTTGCCAAGGCACAATAGGTCCGGTACGACGTCTTCGTGTTCGCAGGCAAACATCCGTCCGGTGCGGCCGAACCCGCTGGCAACTTCATCGGCAATCATCAAGACATCGAATTGATCGCAAAGCTCCCGCAGGCGACGCAGAAGTCCGCGTGGATGCATCACCAATCCAGCCGCACCTTGGACAAGTGGCTCAATCACGATCGCGGCAAGTTCATGGTGATGTTCCCGAAAGAGCGACTCAAATTGATTGCCATAGTGTCCAGCAGCCGTCGCCTGCGTTACTCCCTGCGGCAGTCGATAGGTATCAGGACAAGGTCCACGGATGGCGTGAAACAACAGCGGCTCAAACAGCCGATGAAAATGCGAGATATCACCAAGCGACACGGTACCGACGGTATCGCCGTGATACGCAGACCCGAGCGCGAGGTAGCGATGCTTTTGTGCGCCGGCAGGCTTGCCGCACTGCCGCCAATACTGCAGTGACATTTTGATGGCGACCTCCACCGCAGATGCGCCATCGCTGCTAAAGAAGACGTGGTTAAGGTTACCTGGTGCCAGCGCGGCAAGTCGCGATGCTAGATTCGCGGTTGTGGTGCATCCCATGCCGATGTTAGTGACATGAGCGACGCGGCCCAGTTGATCGAGAATCGCAGCATCAATGCGAGGATGTCGGTGTCCATGAATGTTGCACCATAAACTGCTGACCCCATCCAGCACTCGCCGCCCATCCGCAGTCGTCAGCCAACAACCTTCGGCTTTGTCAATCAGCAGCGGTTCGTAGTCACCCATCTGCGTGAAACCATGCCAATGATTGACACGGTCAGCAATCTTCAAGTCATGACGGAGCATTGCAACCTAAAATAAATGCCAAATCGAATGTCAATGCAAAAAACAACGCACGATCAGGTTTTAGCATGATTCCGACCGTAGCATAACCTTCCCGTCGACTTCCAGTCCGTCAACGCAGAATCAACACGCCGGTAGACTTTTCCCGCTCCAGACCACAGTGGCTGTCGCCATGGTTCTCACAACTTGTTACCTTCTGTAAATCACAGTCGCATCTTCATTTATTCGCCATCGCGGGAACCTATGCAGTGACTAATTCACCCAATCCCTACGCAGCAAGCAATCCCGGTCAAGACGACGCGGTTAACGGTCCCCACCGCAATGAAGCGACGATGCTCGGGCATCCGATGGGGTTGTTTGTCCTGTTCTTCGCGGAAATGTGGGAGCGATTTTCCTATTACGGAATGCGAGCCTTGCTGGTTTTTTACCTTACCAAGCATTGGTTATTCTCGGACGAAGATTCTGGCGTGATCTATGGGGCATACACCGCGCTGGTTTACATCACACCGGTCCTTGGCGGCTACCTCGCCGACCGATATCTCGGGCAACGAAAAGCGGTGCTGTTCGGGGCGGTGCTGTTAACGTTTGGCCATTTCATCATGGGATTCGAAGGTGCCGGTGGCGACGATGCAATGTCACGCAATTTTTTCTGGTTGGCGCTGGCATTCATCATTGTCGGTTCTGGTTTCTTGAAAGCCAATATCTCCGTGATCGTCGGACAACTCTATCCTCGGACGGATGTTCGTCGGGACGGCGCTTACACGATTTTTTACATGGGCATCAATCTGGGTGCTGCTCTCGGTTCCTTGATATGTGGCTATCTCGGTGAAACGTTTGGTTGGTCCTATGGTTTTGGTGTTGCCGGAATTGGGATGTTACTTGGTCTGATTGTTTTCATCCTGGGCAAGCCTTTACTCCTGGGACGCGGTGAAGCACCAGACCCGGTTCGTCTGGCGACGCCCGTTGCTGGTATCAAATTCGAATGGCTCCTTTACATGGTTGGCGTATTGGCCGTGGGCGTGGTTTGGTGGCTCGTCCAAAACCAAAAGATGGTCGGTACTCTTTTGGGCGTCGCCGGGGCGTTGTTGGTCGCCTACGTCCTGTTTACCGCAATCACAAAACTGCAGCCTCATGATCGTGACCGCATCTTTGCAGCGATGTTTCTGATCATCGGTTCCATTTTGTTTTGGGCTCTCTTTGAGCAAGCAGGGTCTTCACTCAATCTATTTACCGATCGATATGTTGACCGTGCTGGTGTGCCAGCTTCCGTGTTTCAGTCGGTTAACGCCATTTACATCGTGCTGCTCGCTCCGTTGTTCGCATCCGCATGGACGATACTTGGCCGCAAGGGGCTAGAGCCATCGGCACCAGCTAAGTTTGGTTTAGCTTTGATGCAACTCGGTCTCGGATTCCTGGTACTGACCTGGGGTGCGAATGCTGCCGGCATGGAAAAAGCGACGCCTGTGCTTTATCTTTTCCTGATCTACCTCATCCACACCACCGGCGAGCTCTGCATATCGCCGGTTGGTCTTAGTGCGATGAATCGCCTTGCGCCAGCACACATGGCAAGCTTGATCATGGGCACGTGGTTTTTTGCATCCGCAACCGGCAATTTTGTTGCTGGCCTGATTGCGTCGGCGACAGGATCCGAAGCCGCATCCGGCGAAGGTGCCGGGAAAGAAACAGTGCTTGCTGTCTATTCTCAAATCGGCTGGATTGCAATTGGGGTCGGCGTTGCCGTGCTACTGATCTCGCCGGTGATCAAGAGATTAATGCATCTCGACACGCTGCAAGACGACAGCGCAACCAAACCTGCAGGGCATTGACCACTGAAAACCAAACTTGAGGTAGAACCTCGCGGCTGCGTCGTCGATTGTGTCGACCTCGGCGCTGTCTGTCCCTTCCGTAGGTACGGCTTGCACGTCTAGTAATGGTTTTTGATGCGTTCTTCGTGGCCTGTCGCGAGCTACCTTGATGACCGCAGCGCTGTGCTCCTCAAGCCAGTCGGTGAACAGCGATTTTTGATCTTCGTCAAGCACGAATGGTCTTTTCCCAGCGATGCAGATTTTCGTTCCATTGGTATTGGTAGCGTGAATCAGAGATTACTGACAAAAAAATCGTAAGTAAAAAAGTCGACGGGGGCCGCTGGTTGAGATTTTTACGGTTCAGCGGGTGTCACGGATTGGCTGAGAACCACATTGGCATATACAATGGCCGGTGACCGGACGGCAATTTAGGTGGAAGCATGGGTGGCGAAGGTGAAACATACTCAGATGGCGACCCTGGAGATGGACTTTCTTGCAATGCTGCCAATCCGAAGTATCGGCGATTCAAAAGCGGCGATAATGTTTTAGAATACACGCTGAACGGCAGTCAGATTACGATTGATTGGGTAAGTGGAAACAACGCTTCAACGATGATGAAGTTGATCTTGAGTGTTGATGGAAATGGCATTGCAAAAGTTTCAGGCTACGTGACCGATAAATTGGGAAGTGCTTCTGATGCCGTACTCCAGCGTCTCGCCGATCAGATCGCAAGACAAGTTGGAAGTGAATGGAACGCATCGATTGAAACGATCGAAGGCCGACGATACCTCGTATTCATGAAATGAGAACGACTATGACAACGATGGAACTGTCAGCGGGTTGTGAGCGTTGGGAAATCGGCACGCCTACCATGCATTCACCTGTTGACAGCAAATTTCTCGAAGCGGTCACGCAATCGGGATTTATGGCGTTCGTCGGTCCAGGCGGTTTGTGCGGCGGAAAATCAGAGCGTCGAACTGTACTTGTGATTCACCGTGGTAGAGGTCTCAAGTGGGAAGTTGTATTTCGCGAGAGCGAGGCCGATGTGGTCACAACGACAACGACCGATCTGGAAAGCATGACCATCGCCGTATTAGCTTGGTTACGCGGACGATCGCTATCCGTCGATGAAGACTCATTGCACGCTGTCGCCTAGCCACTCAATCGTTCGATTCTAGCCCAGACAAAGCAAAAGTGACGACTATTCAAAAGTGACGGGGGTAATTGATATTGATGCAGGCGAAAACTACCCCCGTCACCTTTGACCCATCGCGTCACGTTTGACCCGTCTTGCGAAGAGATCAGTGTGAAATCACTGTCGATGGATTGTCTAATACTCAGACGCCGGCTGATTGCGGCGTTTGGTCATGGTGCCTTCGATCTCTTTGACGGTTGAACAAGTTAAGAGCAGGTCGAAGTCGCATCGTGTGCGATGGTTGTACATGCCAGCACCAGTTGAGAGTGGGTTGGATAACTTGATCGGTTCATCAAAGTGCCAAATCGTCGCTGGCGTCTTGTGGACCGGATTCTTTGTCAGCCTCAACTCAGGTGCAACGTCCGTGATGGGACGATTATGCTCGATACGGATGACTCGTGCCACATGCTTCAGCTTCCCGTCAAAGCGAAACTCGAGATACAGGGGCCGCACCGATGGTTCTTTATAGTCCCACCACACATGATAATGCTTGTGGATGTCCCAATGGCTCTTGCCGCCTTTCCACAGTGGCTCTGTGTTAATGGCCAATATCCAAACTTCGGTAGTAAATGCTTTCATGGTGTATTCCTCATCCAGAAATCGATAGAAGACACGGACCCAAGACTTAGCGGTATCGTCGAGCTTTTGGCTCAACATCATGCGAATGCAGAGCGGGATCAATCGCGACCAGTTGAAGCATCTTAGCAGCCCACGAAGAGCGGGTTTTTCCTGCGCGTATGCCGACACAAAATGCTCATCAGGCGACTGGACAAGTGCCACGATTCTTTGCTGCGTTTCATTGGTTTTTCTGAGCCTAGGCAGGTACTTGGTGCACTGCTGCACGCTAGGCACCGACAGTCCAATCTTGGCCTCGACAATCACATGAAAATGGCCTGGCAGGTGAATTTCAATGTCGGTGATGCCTGCCTGCGGCCCTTGGCTGGAATGCCGCTGGAGGTCAATCCTGGCATTGCGCAATTGTGACCGATGAACGCCGGGGATATCGAGTTGCTTCAGGAACCATTGCAGCAGTTGTGGGCACTGCTGAAAGGTGTACGCGAGGGCGTAAGTGAGGGCATTCTCGTCGTTGCCGATTAGGCCGAAGGGCGATGTGATCAAACGTTTGGCTGCATGAATTTTCATTGTTTTGGTTCACTCCCCATGTGCATCACTTCCGTGAGTCATCCGATGGTATGGCTGATTAGCCATCGTTTGGTGCCTTCACTCTCCAGCAGGTCATTCGCTCGCAGGCGAACTTTCCGCGTCATGCGAGTTGGAATGGAGGGGCCTACTGCGACTTGATGTTCGCATGCTTGGCACGCAGCTTCATCAGTGAAAGCATATCATTGAGTTCTGTGAGCGATGGCAAAATCTGTCCCTTCAAACTGAATTCGGGATTTAGGAATAGTGAAAACACGATAATTTCAAGCACTCCATTGTTGCTCGGCTCTCCGAGCCGCATGCGTTTCGCCGTAACGTTTTCAATTCGGAGAATTGAACGACACCGAAACGTAGGCGAGGACCTGTCTTGACGGCGCACTGGTCAAAGATTCCCAGGATAAATACTGGCCTACGTCAATTAATTACCCGCGATCTCGAAACCATTTTTTGATCGAGCGTGACGTGTGAAGTACACCGAGGAAGAGCTGTTCGTCGTCAGTCACATGGTAGAGTACATAGTAAGGAAATCGATCAACGCGATAGTAATGCAATCCCAACGGTGTTCGACTATGACGCATGGGATCAACGATTGCAGCCTCCACCGCAAAACGAACGTTTGTTGTGAACGCATCGCCATGTCCCGCTGATCGATCGTCGTACCAGTTCGCAGCGCCGATGACATCACAAACGAAAAGCGGGTGATAGCGATGTGTCTAGCCATTGCGACTAGCGATCTTTGCCCACGTTTCGTCGTGCCCCGATCCAAGTGAAGGATCAGCTAGCATCTCGTCGCGTCGGCGAGCGGCTTCACGTTCCGCCCATTTAGGGACGGGAATAGTGGCGTCCCGTTCTTCCAGGTCGGCCCAGAGAAGCTCCATGAGCTCTAGTTTTTCGGCAATCGGCAACGCCAAAATAGCGTCGGTGTTTAGGTTCATGGGTAATCCTCCAAACGCACAGTATAGCAGGGCAGTTGTAGTCCAGCAAATCTAACCCATTCAGCAATCTCTTGGCTTCGATCCATCGGCGGTATACATCGTCGCGTCGAGTTTTCTGCTTTTGCGATCAACGGCGAGAATTTTCGTCGCGAAACCAGCCGAGGGGAAAAGGTCTTGGCGAATCACATCGGTCATTCGCTCGCAGGCGAACTTGCTGCGTCATGCGAGAGGGAATGTAGGGGCTCACTGCGACTTGATTTTCGCACGCTTGGCACGCAGCTTCATCAGTGAAAGCATCTCGTTGAGTTCTGTGAGCGCCTGTGCTTCTTTACGTTCCGCAGAACTAAGACTGCCGTCTCTGTCCTGCTGATCGAGGAGATCATTTAAGCGAGCCTTCAATGCCGGAGGAATCCGAAACCGACTCCAGTCCTGCGGTAAATCAAGTTCAACGGTTACGGTACTCATCATGTGATCCAGAAGGTACGTAAATGGCTACCACAGTCTATCACAATCAACCTTAGACTCAAATCGTAAGCGAATGGTTCTGCCTCGAAAGGCGAGTTTGCGGCTGGTGCATGAAACTCACCAGCTGATTTATTGGTCAAAGTTCTGCTACGTCTACGATCGCGTCCTGCGACGTATGGAGTACACGCAGCACGATGACTTGATCGTTGACAATCGTGAACAACACCCGGTGAGTGGGCCGCGACGAGAGGCCGAAGAGAAGATGTTTAATCGGTAGATTTAAGCGATGACCTTCTGGTGCAGTAGAACAGCGCAAGGGCATTTGCTCCAATGTGTTGATTTTTGCCGCGATCTCCGAATACCATCGCTCTGCTTGGTCCCGCGAGCGGTTTTCACTCCACCAACGAACATTGGTTTCGATGTCGGTTTCAGCCTTGCTCGTTAAGATGACCGCGAACACTAATCCGTGGTCCGGTCGGCGAAGCCCATTTGCTTGCGAAACTCTGAATCAAACTCTGCGAATGGTCGCATTCTACCGGCTTCAACGTCGGCCAAACCTTCGCGAGTCGCTTCAAGGTCGGCTGCCTGCTTGATCATGCGATTGACGTATTCCTCGACACTGCCAAAACCCGCCGTCGTAGCGACGTGAATGGCATCGCTTTCATTCGAAATCTGTATTTGCATCATCATTCTCCTCAACGACAGTTTAACCAAGTGTTGATCTGGCTGGCAACCGTTAAAACTCGCTTTCGCTTCGACATAATCGCGGCGCAATGGAGTACAATGGCAATGAAAGGTCAGCAAGAACTTGTGAGGAAGAAAATATTCGGATCAAGGCCTGCCTCGCTCGACCGTCGAATATCTTCGCGGAATGGCAATCGAGTCCGATCATGTTGGCAATCTTGGAATGGCATCGGCAAGTGATATGCGATACAGAAACTGATCATGGGCGATGACTCGAACCAACTTTTTCGCGAAGAGCGCGAATCGTACTGGATTTCACCACCTCGCTTTCGGGTGACGGAGTCGTTTCAGGAATTCGTCACCTTGAATCCCGATCTCAGGGTCGAGCAAAATCCGAACGGGGAGATTGTGATCGTGTCACCAGTGGGAAGCGAAGGCTCGAACCGCGAAATCGAAATTGCCTGCCAGTTGCAACTATGGGCTCGAAAAAGTAACGGAAAGGCATTTTCGCCATCCGTGCTGTTCACGCTCCCTGACGGTTCAAAACGTGGTCCAGATGCTTCTTGGATTGCAATCGATCGGTGGGAAGCATTGTCACAACAAGAGCGTGAAGCCTTTGCTCCCATCGCCCCAGACTTCGTGATCGAATTGCGTTCAAGGTCAGATCGCTTGACGGACCTTCACCAAAAAATGAGAGACTACATCGCAAATGGAATTCGACTCGGTTGGCTTATCGATCCGTTTGAACGTCGGGTATACGTCTATCGTAAGGATCAACCTATCGAAGCCTTAGTAGATCCTATAGCGCTCTCAGGGGAAGATGTGTTGTTGGGATTTGAGTTAGATTTATTGCCGATCTGGTCAGAGTCTTAGGACCATTCGATCAATAACTGTCCGGTTTTTGAAGTGGGATAGGCTTCCAGCCTGTCATATTCAATGCGACAGGCTGGAAGCCTATCCCACTAATTGATCGAATGTTCCTTAATCATTTCATCGACTTAAGAAAGCAGCCCATTGATGACCGTTCCGGAAACGTCCGTCAATCGGTAATCGCGGCCTTCGTGTCGGTAGATTAGCTTCTTGTGATCGACACCCAACTGATGCAGCAGTGTCGCGTGTAGGTCATGGACATGAACGGGATCGCGAGTGATGTTGTATCCGAACTCATCGGTCTCGCCGTGTACGTAGCCTCGTTTCAATCCTCCGCCGGCCATCCAGACGGTAAAGCAACGCGGATGATGGTCACGACCAAAATCGGTGGGCTTGATCTCACCTTGGCTATATGCGGTTCGGCCAAACTCGCCACCCCAGACCACGATCGTGTCTTCTAAAAGCCCGCGACGTTTGAGATCAAGGACTAATGCGGCAGCTCCTTGGTCCGTTTCCTTGCATTTTGTTGGTAGCCCGCCTGGCAGGCCGCCATGATGGTCCCAATCACGATGACAAAGCTGAATAAACCGCACACCACGTTCAGCCAAACGACGCGCCAGCAAACAGTTATTCGCAAACGATGGCTTGCCAGGCGTAGCGCCATAGAGGTCGAGAGTTTCTTGAGACTCTCGCGAAATATCAGTTAATTCCGGTACACTCGTTTGCATGCGGAACGCCAATTCGTAGTTCTCGATCTGAGCTGCGATGGCGGGATCTCCCAAATCAGCGAGAGCCAGTCGATTCAACTCATTGGTCGCGTCCATCAGTTGACGCCGTGTTTGACTGCTGACGCCAGGAGGATTCGAAACAAACAATACAGGGTCGCCAGCGTTTCGAAATTGCACACCACCATATTGCGCTGGCAAGAAGCCGCTTCCCCAATATCGCGTTTGCAATGTTTGACCGCCGCCGCCACTGGTCAAAACAACGAACGAAGGCAAATCGGAATTGTCATTGCCCATGCCGTAAGCCAACCAAGCACCCATCGTTGGGCGACCAGGTTGTTGATTGCCGGTTGCGAAAAATGTCACTGCTGGGTCGTGATTGATTGGATCGGTGTGAAGCGAACGGACGAACGTACAGTCATCGACAACTTTCGACAGATTCGGCAGCAGCTCCGAAAGGTCCATGCCAGCGGACCCGTACTTTGCAAACTTAAACGGCGACCCCACACAAAGCAGGTTTGACTGGCCGCTAGTCATCGTTGTGATTCGCTGTCCATTACGCACGCTCTCGGGCAAGTCTTTACCCATGAACTCCGTCAGTTTGGGCTTGGGATCGAACAGATCGAGTTGCGAAGGTGCCCCTGACATGAACAAATAGATGATCCGCTTGGCCTTGGGTGCGAAATGAAGATGCTTCATTTCACCTGATACCGCTGGTTCACTGTTAGCAATTGACGGGAGATGGTTAGCAAGCGACGGACCGTTGAGCAGCGACGCGAGTGCAAACGCTCCCATTCCCGTCGAACTCTTTTCGAGAAAGCTACGTCGATGAAGTGCAAACTGAATCTTTTGTTGGATATTCATAGCGGTTTCGCATGTGGCGAACGGTTTAATTTGAAATCGTTTCATTGAGGTTAAGGATAACGTTGCTGAGCGCCGTCCAAGCGGCCAACTCGCTGTCGTCAAGTGATGGCGGCTTCGCTAAGTCACCGACGGCAATTAAGTTTTTCGCAGCTTCTTTGTCACTGCGATAATGTGCAAGCTGTTGTTCGATGGTTCGATTCAAAATAGCATGTTCCGCTTCCGTGGGATTTCGTGCCAACGCCAATCGCCAAGCAAGTTGAGTTCGCGCAGAATCCAACAGGTTCGGTTCCGCAAGGATACGTTGGGCAAACGCTCGCGCCGTTTCTACAAACACTGGATCGTTCATCAGGACTAGCGACTGTAGTGGTGTGCTCGTCTTGGCGCGCTGCGCGACACAAAACTCGCGTGTCGGGGCATCGAGGGTCACGAACGAAGGATATACCGTCGACCGCCGCCAATAGACATAAAGTCCTCGTCGATAGAGGTTCGCTCCGGTGGATTTATCGTACCCATAGCCGCCCATTTCATTGATTTCCCACGTCCCAGCCGGCTGAACTGGCTTAATACTTTTGCCCCCAATCGCCGGATTGAGAATACCAGAGATTGCTAATGCATTGTCGCGAATCGCCTCCGCATCCAACCGTTGACGCGGCCCTCTAGCCAGCAATCGATTTTCATGATCGCGGGCCAACAGTTCAGGCGAAACGCATGCCGATTGCTGGTAGGTGGCACTCAGCACGATCTGCTTGATGACGCGTTTCGTATCCCAATCGTGCAGGAAGTCGGATGCGAGCCAATCCAGCAGCTCAGGGTGACTGGGACGTTCGCCCTGTGACCCAAAATCATTCAGTGTCTTTACGATGCCGGTACCAAATAACATTGCCCACCAGCGATTCATCGCCACTCGCGCCGTTAACGGATGGTCGGGTGCCACAAGCCACTTGGCCAAGTGCAGTCGATTGAGCGGCGAACCGTCTTGCTGAGGCGCGATCTGCGGCAGGAAGGCGGGCACCGCAGCAGAGACCTTTTCGCCATCCTGGTCATAGTTACCTCGAATTTTAATAAAGGTATCGCGCGGTGTCGCCATTTCGGACATCACCATCGTGTTGGGTATCGAATTGGCGAATTCGTCTTTTGCTTGGCGCCGTTCAGTCACCGACAGTTGAAGTACTGAAAATTCCGGCACCTGGGACTGCCGAAAGAATTTTTCGATTTGTTCTTTCTGTTTGTCGGTACGCTGTTCCCGTGGAGTTGCGACGAGCTTCGTGATCTCGGCAGTACTGAAGGCCGCGACCTCGTCTCCGGTGAGTGCTCGTGTGTAAACTTGAACATCGTCGACCCGTCCGCGGAACGCATTGCTGGCCGCACCTCGCCGACCGATGCTAAACGGAGTGCCAGAACGAATCGAGCCTTTGAGTTGATCGACTTTGATAGACGTCTTGGCCAACAGTCCGTTCACATAAAGCTGCAGGCCAGCGGCTTTGCCAGATCCATCGTAGGTAAACGCCACATGGGTAAATACGTTTGCCGTCAAATCGGCATCGGCCTGAATGTGAATGACATCGTTGGGCCAGCGGTGAATCAAATGAACACTGGGTCGCAGGCCGTGAAACTCAATGTCCCAACCGCGCGCACCGTCAGCGTCGTTCATCTTTCCAAAGGGAGAACCGCCTTCCGGTGTAACCATGAGAAACGATGAGACACTGAATGGTTGATCTTTTTCGAAATCGAATTGCTCACCGTATTCGAACCAACCCACCGCGTTTGGTTTAAAGCTTTTGCCAACCGCTCCCTCGTCAAACTGAATTTCACCTTGCGATTGAGCGGCTAAATCCGTTCCATCCGCATTTTTTCCATTGCCATTTTCATCAAGACTAAAGTGGACGGTTGGTGTCGGCGTTTTTGCATCGGCGGGCGTTGCAACAAAAGACTGCTCCCAGGCTGCCTGCCTTTCCGGAAGGACTTTGGTCAGCTCAGCAAGTGCCAATTCCGCTGCGGCAAAAGCCTCCTCGTTCTGCCGTTGCTTGACGACTTGCATTTCATTCGGCACGCTTAGAAACGGTTGCGGGTTGCGATCCCGAACGCCATCTTTTCCATTCTCGGGAACATTGTTGAAGAATGCATACAAGGCGTAAAAATCTCGCTGCGTGATCGGATCGTATTTATGATCGTGACACTGCGCACAGGCAACCGTCAGTCCCAGCCAACTGACACCCGTTGTCGCGATGCGATCCACGACATAAAGATTCCGATACTCTGCATCGATCAAACCACCTTCGTCACTGGTCATCACGTTGCGATGAAATCCGCTTGCAATTTTCTGTTCGATGGTTGCGTTGGGGAGCAAGTCGCCGGCTAACTGCTGAATCGTGAATTGGTCGAATGGCAAATTCTGATTGAACGCATTGATTACCCATTCTCGCCATAACCACATGTCTCGAAGAGAGTCGTTATGATAACCGCTGGTATCTCCGTATCGCGCCAGATCAAGCCACGGTAACGCAAGTCGCTCGCCAAAATGTTGGCTCCCCAACAATCGATCGACGACCCGCACAAATGCCAATGGCGAATCATCGTTGAGGAAATCGTCGACTTCCTTGAGCGATGGCGGTAGGCCAGTGAGATCCAATGAGACTCGCCGAATGAGCCGTTCTTTATCCTCCTGCGGCGATTGTTCGAGGCCTGCTGACTGCAACTTTGCCAAAACGAATTCATCGATCGGGTTGTTGATCCTGCCGTTGCCTAAGGTTGGTTGAGGAATCGTTGGGGATTGAAGTTGCTGAAACGACCAGTGATCGGACCAGTTCGCGCCTTCTTGAATCCAACGCGTGAGCGCAGCGATTTGATCAGTCGAGAGGGGTTTACCCATTTCTCCAGGTGGCATCAATTCATCTGGGTCCGGCGAGTTAATACGGCGCACCAGTTCGCTTTCCTGGGGCTGTCCTGCGACGACGGCGGTCGTGCCAGATTCAAGTCGCCCCAATGCCGATTTTTTAAGATCTAATCGCAACCCAGCTTGCAGTTTGGCCGCGTCCGGCCCGTGGCAGGTGTAACAGTGCTCGGACAGGATCGGTCGAATGTCGCGGTCGAAATTGAGCGGCGGCACATCGATTGGCTGTCCGCTATGCGCCGGAAAGACGACTGTATTGAAAACGACAAATACGACCAACGCCTGAATCGCAATCCGGAAACTCATACGGAGCGAATTTGCAGCAGGATGCATAGAAAATCACCGCTAGAATCGAGCAAAGTGGTGGGATATAAGCTGGCAGGAAAAAGCAAATCGGCAACACGACGGCGGAAACACTTCGAAAGTCTCGAAACGTAGTTCCGATCGCTACAGGATAATCGAAATCAGGCGGTTCCGGACGATCTTCCGCGAAACTCGACCCTGACATCTCCTTTTTGTTCTCCGCCGACTTCGCGATCACGTTTTGGCATCAAAACGGACAGAATTAAAATCGATAGTGGCACCTTAAACACCCAAAAATCCCGAAAATAGAGCGATTAGCTGCCGCGAACAAAAAAAATAAAGTCATCCCAGATGGTTGATGACAAGCAAAGAATTCCTGGTACCATGGCCCAGTCGTAGGGTTTGTTGTTCCATGGCGTCTCAGATCAATATCATGCGAGATAAAAAATCCTGTCCACACTGCGGTTGCAAATTAGATCGCGAGCCAAGACGATGGTTTGAAAAGGCTTTTTTTGTCGACAAGGCGTATTTTTGCTCATCGTGCAATCGACGTTGGCGCTACTTGCGACTTTTGAAATTCCTTTTGTAACGGGTCGTTTCTAGTTCGACTGTTTTCAGTCGGATTCGAGACCCCAGCCAGCTCGTCTGATCGTAAGCCGCTTGGCGTAAGCCTGCGGGCCTGCGCACCGTTGCATTCGCCTGCTGATTGAACGCTGTGCGTTGGATTTGGTGGCGTTCGGCATTCGGTCGTGGAGCGTCCGCGCTCAACAATTCGGCCCGCACGCTTACGCGTTGCGGCTTACGTAAGAATCGACGGAAAAATAAGTTCCCGGATTCTTAGCTATTTCATTAGCTCCAGACAAAGCACCCGTTCGCTTCCGCGAACGTACAGCAATCCATGACTGAGAACCGGTGCGGCCCAATAAGGTTTTCCGAGCGTTGGTCGACCGCCGTTGGGTTTGTGCAAATCGATCGATGTAACCAACGACAGTTGTTGTGGATCGACTCGCAACAGTTGCATCTCACCTCCTTCGTCGAGCACAATCAAATGACCATCGACATACATTACACTTGCACGGGAACGCCGGTTGTCGGACCAGGATACTTTTCCCGTTAACCATTGGATGCACCGAAAATCACTGTCGGGCTCATTCCTTCCGCTACAGCCATAGAGAAAATCATCAATCGCGATGGGAGTTGCCCAGTGGGCACGAAATGACTGGGTACGACGATTTTCGCTGTCCTGCCAGATCACTTTGTAACCGTCGACGGAGACCTCCAGCAGCGTCGCACCACCCTCGTAGCAATCGCTTATGAGTACTCGATTGCCATTCACGACAGGGACCATCGCATTGACGCTTTCAAGGATTTTAGCACGAAAGGGATAATGCCAGAGCTGCTTTCCCGATTCGGGATCAACGGCCAGCAACCCTTCTCGCGCAAGAAGAATGACGATTTTTTTATCATCGATCGTTACCGGACGAGGGCTGCTGTAGCTTGCCAAGTCGTCGCCAACTTTCCAAATTTCTTGACCCGTTTGGCGGTCAAACGCGACGAGCGCTGTGCCGTTGGAGGAGAGGCGGTTCAGTTGCCCAGGGGCCACGGCAGCGTCTGCTTTTGGGCTTCCACCGACCATGACGATGACCTTGTCACCGATGACCAGCGGCGAGGAGCCGACACCGAAAAAATTCTGGATGACACCATATTCCGCATTCGTGTCAATTGACCATTTCGTTTCACCGGTGATGGCGTCAACACAAGTTAAGCGTCCCGCAACGCCCAATGAGAAAACTTCGTTGTTGTCGACGGCCGGTGTATCCCGTGGACCATTGTTGTAGCCGTACATATCGGTGTACTCGATGGGCTGATCATTATTCCAAAGCAGCTCACCTGTTTCAGCGCGAACCGCGACCAAGCGTTCGGTGTCACCAACCCTCTCATGTTGAAAGTAGCGTCCTGCGGCAATCGATCCGATGCCGTAGCTGGTGCCAACGGCCAGCGACCAAATCGCGGGTAACTTGCCTTCAACCCAATCGGTACGAATTCCAGTTTCGGTGGATTTGCCATCGAATGTCGGACCCAAAAAACGTTGCCAATCATCGCCTTGTCGACGGGTCCAAAGTGACGGCGACGATGCTTGTGGCAGAACCGTTGTCGCGGCCGGAATTTCGGTTGTCGCGCTGAGCGGGGAAAGTTCTGGGTCGCTACAACCCAGAACGGACGAGATGGCAAGAATGGTGGCCAGCGTTATCATCGGACGCGATGAAGCTAATCTATCAAGACAGAAACGAGACGAAATCAGCAGAAGTCGATTGAGCATGGAAGACCTTGTTGTCAATAACCGATTAACGATTCCCGCGTCGCAACTGCAAGCAAACTATTCGCGAAGCAGTGGACCAGGGGGACAAAACGTTAACAAAGTAAGTAGTAAGGTAACGCTTCGATGGCATGTCGACGACCAACCGCTGCTTCCTCCTGGCTGGAGAAATCGACTGTGGGCGACTTATGGCAACCGCATTACACGAGAAGGCGACTTCGTCATCCATAGCGATCGCTACCGTGATCAACCCCGAAATTTGGCAGATTGTCGTGCCCGCTTGGTCGAAATGTTGCTAGCTTGTGCTGCTGCACCCGTAATTCGCAAGAAAACGACGCCGTCGAAATCGAGCCAAAGGCGCCGGGTCGATGATAAACGCAAATTAGCCGAAAAGAAAAGCGGTCGGCGAAATACGGGAGATGATTGACGCAACGCTTCTCGCGAGCCGTTCCGTGGTTATACTGTTTTTTGACTTGTACAAAGCACGTTTTCCAAGTTGGGACCATGACCAACTGTTTTTATCTAAGTAATTGACGGATCCATGAAGCGACCACAGCATCTTGATCATTTGCTGTCCAGATGGGTGTTTGATCCCAATACGCTCAATTCACGAATGGTGAAGGGGCGCGACGGCCGTGATGTCATTCAAATGCGCGTCGATATGGGCGTATTGCAGTTGGAGACAACCGGACGTCCTGACGGAGCTCAGCCCAACGGATGCGAAACCTATCTGGACTACTTGCAAGGGATTTTGTTGAGCGATCCCGATCGCAAGCTTGATGAAGGCGAATGTGGTGAAGTGGATCGAGAGTTTATGCAATTTTACCACCGCCGAATCTGCTGGCTGCGGTTGCAGTATTACCAACGAGCCGTGATGGATGCGGACCACACACTGCGTTTAATGGATGTCAGCGACCGGATGAGCCCCGACGAAGAATGGACCGGCTCCCATGAGCAGTACCGCCCATTTGTTCTGTTTCACCGAACTCAAGCCGCCGCGCTTGCGCAGCTCGACGAAACCGGTGCTGAAGTCGCCGTTGAAGAAATCAATACGGGGCTGAACACGATCCGAACTTTCTTCAACAAACACGAAGCCGATGAACACTTTGACGATGACGAGTTAGTGGTTCGTTTAGTGGAACTTCGCGAGAGCCTGCGTAACGAGTATTCAGTCGGTCGGACTTTGCTGGAACGGTTGGCCGAAGCCGTCGAACAAGAGAAATACGAATTGGCAGCAGAACTTCGCGACGAATTATCAAAGCGAGATCGTCGCTAGTTCACAGGCTTCCAGCCTGTCATTTTCAATGCAACAGGCTGGAAGCCTATCCCACTACCTGCAATGCCTCCAACACTGAAACGCTTGGATGAGCCCTTATTCACTACCGTTTATCGCCCCCACACACATTGGAACCAGCGATGGGCTGTTGCGCCTGAGATGGTTCGCTGTGTTTGGACAGTTGGCGACAATCGGGGTGGCGATTTTCATTGCCAATATTGACATTCGCTGGGTACCTCAGATTGGATTGATTGCGGTCACGGCCATCTCCAATGCTGCCTATGACGTCTGGCTTCGGCGTGCAAAACACGGGGTCGAGCCAGCGGATGCAAGTCGCGCTGGAAGCGCTGAATCAGACAAGATTGCAACTTGCTTGATGATGATCGACATGGTGACTTTGACCGCCATGCTTTATTTGAGCGGCGGCATCGATAATCCATTCAGCGTCTTCTATTTTGTCAATCTTGCCGTTGGCGGCGTGATTTTGCATCCGAAGTGGGCGTGGGCATTAACGGCGCTGGCGATTGCAGGATGCGGATTGCTGATCAACAGCACGCTGCCTATCGAAGGTCTCGGTCGCCCTGAAGTCTTGCGTGCTTCGATGGTTTACTCCATTGCCTTGTTTGTCGCGTATGCGACGTGCGGGTCAGTGGTAACCCACTTCGTCACGCATACGGCCGCAGAATTGACTCGTAGCGAGCGAATGCTGAGCGAGACGCAAGCTCGCCACGGCCAGGCGCTACGACTCGAGGCGCTCACGACATTGGCAGCCGGTGCAGCGCATGAACTGGCGACACCACTGTCGACGATTGACGTGATCGCCAGAGAGCTTGACCGGCACCTGCAAGGGTTCGAAACGCCAGATTCGGTTCGTGAGGACTTGCGATTGATCGACCATCAACTGGAAATGTGCAAACAAATCCTTCGTCGAATGCGGGGTGCAGCCGGCGATTCGATGATCAATCAGTGGAATCATACAACCGTGGGTGAGCTGATCGATTGCGCCCTGGAAGGCGTCCGAGACCCAGACCGAGTTGACGTCATCGACGGACCAGAGGCGGTTGAGTTGCAATCGCTGTGGTTACCACAGGAAGCCGTGGCTCAAGCGATCCGAAATTTAATCCACAACGGCTTAGACGCAGGTGACTCCACTAGCCGCGTGATGATTGACACTCGGGTCTCTGGATCAAGCCTGGAAGTTCGCATCCGCGATGGCGGGCGTGGCATGAGCCATGAGGAGCTAGGACGAGCAGGTGAACCGTTCTTCACAACCAAAGAGCCCGGTCGAGGTATGGGGCTGGGGTTGTTTTTGACCCGTAGCGTTGTTTCTCGGCTCGGCGGCAGCCTCAAATTTCAAAGCACACTAGGCGTCGGGACCGAGGCGATCGTTTTGCTGCCGTGTCCACCAAGTTGAGATGCCGACTGACGCAGGTTGCACTTACTAGATTAGAATCCAGTGAAAAGATAACTTTGTTAACGAGCAATTTTGATGAGTAGCGGAAGTCATGTTGGGTCGGCGGTCTACGATTGCCGATCCGTTGGGGCCGACAGTATTCTTGTCGTCGATGATACATCGATTTTGAGAGATCGATTGTCAGTGGCGTTTCAGCAACGCGGATTTCGTGTCGAGATCGCGTCTAATTTTGATGAAGCGGTCGACGTTTTTACTCGTCGCCCAACCGAATTGGCCGTTCTGGACCTGCGCATGCCGGGGCGCAGTGGGTTGGAATTATTGGGTAAGCTTTTGCAGATTCAGCCGCAAACGCGCATCATTATGCTCAGCGGGTTTGGCAGTATCCCGGCGTCGATTGATGCCGTCCGAATGGGTGCCGTGAACTTTCTGAGCAAACCAGCCGATGCGGATGATATTTTGTGCCAGTTCATCCGCGGTGACGCGCCCAGCACGCTGCAATCGGTCGTTGAATTTCCTGCGCCTTCGCTCGCACGTACCGAGTGGGAGCATATCCATCGCGTGCTTGCCGATTGCGGTGGAAACATCAGCGAAGCCGCTCGTCGGCTCGGCATCCATCGGAGAAGTTTGCAACGAAAACTTCGCAAACGTGCCCCCGAGGATCCACCGATGCCAATCGTCGACGATTCCGATCTAAGCCGCAATGCGTGAGCCCAATGGCACTCACTTTGGCGGATCTGGCGGGATTTGTTCAGGATTGGAGTTGGCGGTTGGGTTCGTTCGTTGTGCCTTCTGCCACTTCGTTGTCTTGGGGCGGCGCGTGTGGGCGGCGCGGGTGGGCGGCGCGTTTGTAGTTGCGACCGGGACGGTTTGGGATCTTTGCTCGCGATGCATATTTCAATGCTTCCTCGAAGCGATCAATGCACACCTCAATCGATGCTGTTGCCAAGAAGGTCGATAGAAAACTTTCGTAGGTATCCTATACACCTTGAAAGCTCAGACGACGTGGCGGCACGCCACAAACGTCAGCCGCTTGACGACGAAACTGAACAACCAAGTTGTAAGCAGTCAGTCACGTGTATAGTTCTTTCATCACCATCGCCTCACTCTTGGCGCTGATGTTCTCGGTATCCATGGCAACCTTAATGCACTTGATATCCGTTTCAACGTCATACCGAAAAGCGTAGCGATCCGCACACCCCTGAGCATCTTCGGTCAGTGTTGTCACCATGTAAAGAAAATCACCATCGTTGATTTCAATCTCATGGATCAACACATTGAGCGTCGTTTCGCAATTGACTCCGCTGCAACCTTTGAGATCTTTTTTACTCGGTTTCCACGCTAATTTCCATGTTCGGCTCTTGAAACGCTTGCTGACGAGTTGGGCCTGTTTAGTCATTGATGCGAACCGACTCGCCGTCAATCGAAACAAAATGTCGTGACCATGTTGGATGCTGCGGTAGGCAACACGGAAGATCCCCAATCCTGCATCGGCCATCACAATGGACCCGAAAGGTAACTGCTTGACGATTCGCTCGCACAACAAAGCTTCGCTGTCCCCCTTGCCACCGTACATTCGACCGACCTCGGGGACGCACGCGCATCCGGTCTCCAAGTC
>JAYVSE010000493.1:0-5746 GCA_043775635.1 Planctomycetaceae bacterium
ACACAGCGAATCGATCGATAAGTAGGCTTCGCGCTTCTCGTGCTCGTCAGTCCGCCGCGTCGAGTCAGAGATGACTTCGACAATGACCACTGGCGCGTCCTGAAACGTATCGCTAGCCAGATTCAGACGGCAGACGACCGACACGTCGGGATAATAGAATCGGGTGCCCCGTGCTTGCCGGACGCGAATCTTGGTATCTGAATTGAAAACCTGGAAGGACTTGCCACGGAGCTGTGCACCCAACGAAACCGTGCCGTTGGTCGCGATCCGATTATGTGCATTGGTCGCTCCCACCATCGCGTACACAACGCCATCGACGTATTCGTGTTTGTGTTTGGCGGTCTGCTCGCCGTGGAGGTAATCGCGAACCGAGACCGGCTGATAATGGGATGCGGTACTCATGTCCCCAGTCTATCCGAGTGCAAACCAACCGCCAACCTGTCATTCCGAACCGCGAGTCGCAAACAACGAGTCCACATCAGCATTCGTCAAACGTCGACGGACGCCAGGGCGAGCAAATTTCATTTTAGAAGTAGCTGGAGTCGCCAAACTTCAGGCGGTGAGAACCGAACTCTGGTGAGTCCGACTACACATTTTATTTCAGTAGCATCAGCAAGTTGGATCGTCGTCGTGCCTAGAGACGTGACCGAGGTATGGCAGGACAGTACGACCACTAATTGCCGAGCAGCCGTGTAGTGTAATCGATGCGTCGCTCGAAGCGACCTCGCGCGAACACCGTTTGGAAGACCTCCGCTAACGACACAAGAATATCTGCGTCCGGTGCCCGCAAAGGAATGGGCAACGTGGGCAAGGGTTGCTTTAAATTCCAACAGTAAACATCGCAATCAGGTCGGCGGTTGTAATCGGAAACCACGTAGTAATAGTCGGCTGGTGGTAACGGCCCAGCAAACGGCAATCGTTCGCCTCCGCGAAGCAAATCCAGTTCAACCAAATGCACCGATTGCTTCATCAACGCATTTCGTTTCATCAAGTAATCCGCTCGACCGGGGTTTTGTTTATTGGTTGGCGACAATAACTCAATCGTCGTGACGAGCGATCGATCGGGACGATGCAGAATCTCGATGTAGGTTTCGCGTGGGCCGTCCAAAATAGTCACCGGAATCGTGACGGGTTCCAAAGTGGCCACGGCAGTGCCAGTCGTTGAACATAGCGCATCGGACCCGTGATCGGCGATGGCCACATCAGGAGCGATTCGCTTCCGCGAATCGGGATCGATTTCGACCAGATAGACATGTTCACCGATACTCGCTTCGTACTCGTGAGGCAAACGGTCAGCGATCGCTTCACGCCAATAATTGATGAACGTTGAGTGAAAATCCGGCCAATAGGCGGGCAATTCTAAGTACGGATTAAAACCAGGGAAGGAATAAGACACTTTGCACCTCGAAATTGCTGAATGACTCAACGCACTCGTCATAGTCTACGCGATCCAGGCAAACATCGCGACCTAAAATAATTGATCGCGAGCATCCTCGGCCACCGCTTGTCCCGGTACATCAAACTCATCATTCTCGTCCGGTGTCTTGTAAGCAGTGCCGCCAGAATTGAAAACACGGCGACCAGCATTCACGACATAGCCGCACTAGGGAGGAGGTTTGCCGCGAGAGAGAGCACAAAGGACGCAATAAATTCAGGGGCCGGAAATAGGAAAGAAAAACAAATTGTCCTACAATCTGTCGCCACCACGGCTCGCGATTACGATTTCCCACTACGGACTTCAGTTCAGCCAATTCCTTCTCGATTTCATCGATACGCTTTTCAAGCGTTTCGTTATTTTTTGTCATAACTATTTTTAGATTTCTGTCAGTCAAAGGGTTTCATTTGCACAAACATTGTCCGAGTTCTTCAGCTACGCGCGACCGTCGATTATACCGTGCGTCGCAATAAAGCTGAAGGTATTAAGCAGTCATCGCGAAAATCTGGTTGATTATCACCGTCGGTTTCGGAACATTGGGGTTCAATGTCTGACACGATGTCGTTCGACACCTGTCGCTAATAAATCTACCACCCGCGAGTCGCAAACAGCGAGTCCACATCGGCGGTCGTCAATTGTCGACGGACGCCAGGGGCGAGCAAGTCGTACATCAGCGAGTTGGGATCATCGTCGTGCTCCAGTCCCAGCAAATGTCCCAGCTCATGCACCACGACGGATAGCAAATCGACCCAATCACGCCCCCCTCGGAAATCGCTTGACCCTGCTCATCAAACTCTTCGTTCTCGTTTGGTGTTACATCCACGAACCAACCGAAACCAGCGGCGTCTCGATCAATTCAAATCATCGCCAGCGGCGAGTCCCGGTTGTTCGGCAGATCGGTGACAATGAACTCGACTTTATTCAGTAGCCCGACGCGCGAGCGATGAGCGAGCAGCGACGAATTCGCTGCAACGAAGGCCTAGAGACGTGACCGAAGTGTGGCAGGACAGCAGTCGGATACGATCCGAGCGATATTCGAGTACAATAGGCAGACTAATCGAGCAGTTAACCTTGACCAATGGATAAATCGCAATGACGAAGCTAGAGCGAATAACGATCGATCCAACGAAGATGAATGGACAACCGTGCATTCGGGGTATGCGGTTAACGGTCCGTAGAGTTTTAGAGGCATTGGCGAACTACCCAGATCGCCGTGAATTGACGAAGGAGTATCCAGAACTTGAAGAAGAGGACATTCGCCAAGCGTTGTCGTATGCGGCGGCTCATCTGGATGACAAAGTTCTCGAACTTCATGGCGTCTGATGAAGTATCTCCTTGATCAAGGCTTATCACGATCGACAATCGAATATCTCCTGGAAATGGGAATCGAGTCCGAGCATGTAGGTACTCTAGGCATGGCGGCAGCCAGTGATTCGGAAATCCTAGAAGAAGGTCGGAAACGGGACGCCGTGGTGGTAACGTTGGATGCAGATTTCCATACGTTGTTAGCGCTGTCGGGGGCACTGTTGCCGTCGGTGGTTCGGATACGGATCGAAGGAATGAAAGGCGAACAAGTAGCAAGCGTCATTCAGCGAGTCGAAGCCGTAGCCATGAGCGATCTTGAAGCGGGCGCAGCGGTGACGGTAACCGAACGCCGCATCGCCCTTCGACGACTTCCCTTGAGTGCAAAATAGCATGAATACACTGGTGTCGCCTTGTCGTTCAAAACCACGACCAGCGATGTGGTCCCGCTAAATGTCCCGATCTCCACACCACCATAGCTGACGGACAGTCCGGACACACCAATCTGACCGTCCGCTGTCCCCGTGTGACGAATCCCCAGGCGATCCGTCGTCATTGTTCGCCGGCAATCAATGTGGTACAATTCCGGCATGGCAACACTATCGGTATCCGACCGTATCATACGACCGCTAACCGAGTGTTTTTCTCCCGAAGTTGCTCGGCGTGTCGTATCGGTAAAACTTGATCCGACGACACAAGCTCGTATCGACGAGCTGGCGGCCAAAGCCAATTCGGGAACCATCAGCGAAGATGAGGGACTGGAGTATGCCGAGTTTATCGAATACGTTGATATTCTCGGAATCATCAAGGCACAAGCGCGCTTGCTGCTGAAGCGGGAAGAAGTCGTTTAGTGGTGAACGTAACGACTCGCAACTTGGTGCGTCAGCGTGCCGACGACCGATGCGAGTATTGCCACTTACCTCAGATTGCGGTTGATGCGACTTTCCACGTTGATCACGTTATCGCGCAGCAGCATGTTGATTCCGCATGGGACGAAGTTGGCGGACTGGCTCTGGCCTGTGACCGATGTAATTTTCACAAAGGAACGAACCTGACCAGTATCGATCCAACGACCCATAGGATCGTTCCGCTCTTTGACCCGAGAATTGAACTGTGGGCAGAGCATTTTCAATTCGTAGATTCAATCGTTGTCGGCCTTACGCCAACCGGGCGTGCGACGGTGCGATTGCTTAATATGAACGCCAGACGTCGCGTCGAGATTCGTGCCTCGTTGATCGAATTGGGAATCGAGTTGGCGTAGAATCACATGCCGAATCGAGCAATTGCGAGCACATGGGTCAGGCTTCATTAACGGACTGAGTGCATCAAAGAAGCCTGACCCATTTGCATTTGTCCGCATGGCTGGCCTCCTGGCGCAACATTAGCCGCACTAGGGAGGAGGTTTGCCGCGAGAGAGCACAAAGGACGCAATAAATTCAGGGGCCGGAAATAGGAAGGAAAAACAATCACTTGCATTTCTTTTCTTTTTTGCGTCCTTTGCGCTCTATTGCGGCCAAACATCCCCTAGCAATCAGACAGGACGTACTTCTTGATCTCATACTTGGCAGCGCCAAAGTTGATCAGCAAGCCATGCTCGATTCGCGTCGCTCGCAGGTAGCCAAGAATTTGTGCGATGTGTTCATCGGCGATCGACTTGCAGGCTTTGAGTTCGATGATGAGCACGCCTTCGATGAGCAGATCGGCAAAGTATTCGCCGAGAGGCGTGCCGTCTTCATCGAGTACGGTGATCGCCACTTGCTGCTCGACGTGGATGCCTTGTTTGCGACAATTCCGGCGCTATCCTTTTATTTCCGTATTACCCTTCGCGAGTCCAATCTTCGCTAATCAATTCCGGTATCTTTCCAAAATCAACGTCATTGCGTGAAACGACTACCGCTCTTGCTCTCTAGTCCGATCGAAGCAATTCTCAGGTCCATCGTGCCAATTCGGATGCCCTGCTTTCGCAATTTCGCGAATCGTTGTTCCGCTTCGATGCCGTACGATACGATGTTCATCCTGCAAAACGATCGCCAAATCGTCTCCAACCCCGCATAGGCCAGTACTTTTTTGGGCGATGTGCGACTTTGATTCAAGTAGGCCATCCAGCCTTTGACAATTTCGTGAAAGGTAATGATCGAAACGGACACATCGTCTGCGGGAACTTGCTCTAACCTAGCAACGATTCGATCGCATTCCGGCTGTTGTCGTCGATGCAAAATCGACAAGTAGTCGGTGTCTAATAAATAAGGCATAACGAGTTATTCCGATTGATCCGTGCGTCGAAGATCGCTTCCTAGTCGGGCAATCGTAGCATACTCCTGGTTGCCTTCGAATTGTCCTACAATCTGTCGCCACCACGGCTCGCGATTACGATTTGCCACTACGGACTTCAGTTCAGCCAATTCCTTCTCGATTTCATCGATGCGATTTTCAAGCGTTTCGTTGTTTTTTGTCATAACTATTTTTAGATTTCTGTCAGCCAAAGGGTTTCATTTGCACAAACATTTTCCGAGTTCTCCAGCGACTCGCGACCGTCGATTATACCGTGCGTCGCAAAAATGCTGAAGGAAAAACGCAATCGTCATAGTCTACGCGATACAGGCAAACATCTCGACCTAAAATAATTGATCGCGAGCCTCCTCGGCCACCGCTTGTCCCAGTTCATCAAACTCATCATTCTCGTCCGGTGTCTTGTAAGCAGTTCCGCCGGATTTAAAAACACGGCGACCAGCATTCACGACATGTCTTCCAATTCGTCGTCCCGCTCGGGCTCGGGAAACTCAACGTTCTCGTACAACTCGGCCATCGGCAACACGCACCCAATTTCCGGCAGCGAGATGACTGCTTCGTGCCCGAGGTACGTTTCTCGCGTAAAGCCGCTATCCATCCGGCGATGAACGATGGCCGCTGCGGCCGACTGTTCCACCAAGATGTAGACACACAGCGAATCGATCGATAAGTAGGCTTCGCGCTTCTCGTGCTCGTCAGTCCGCCGCGTCGAGTCAGAGA
>JAYVSE010000494.1:0-6171 GCA_043775635.1 Planctomycetaceae bacterium
GCTTATTTCCGTCATCAGCCGATCCCCTCGCTGCTCGTCGCCGGACCGAACAGCTCATAAAACCAACTGTAATCTCAGGTTCTCGGCCAGCAGCGTCATTGCGACAGTCCCGCCATATCATCATCAATCGGCGTCCGATCCCTCTTGTCAGCTCCGTGAACGGTTACCTTTTGCATTTGTCCAGCATTGGTCGGCAAACAACAAAGCACAAACCGAAACTCATGGTTGAAGTGGTCCAAGTAAACGCAGACTAGATTTCCCTCTTGAGGCTTCTTCAACGGGATGTTGCACAGCAACGACCTGCCAACCGGCACCTCGGAAGAATCACCGTGAAACCATTCGATAAAGTCGTCTGTTGGGACTGCATCCATTACCTCAAATCCGTGAAAAGGGTTGTGTACACGACTTAAGTCGAGAACGTCACTGGGCGCAAGATCCATATGCAGCGAAACAAGTGCAGCCTGCAAATAGTTGCTGAAAATCTGCCGTCGCCAGTTGAGCACATCGTCTAGGGCGACCCCCTTAGCCTCAATGCCTCGACCTTCGAAAAGCGATATAATTTCAGCGTGAGACCGTATCGCGAGGGCGGACGTCATTTCCTTGGGGAGCGATTTTGCCAAAAACTCGATGTCTTGTCCTTCAACTCCACTTAATTCAAATGTGAACTCATCGCCAAAACCTTTGATACGAAATACAAAACCCTCTGTTGGCTCATTAGATCGGACGGATAGAAAGGTCGAACATGTTGCCGACAATGTTCCCTTGGATTTAAGCAACTTACGGAAAGCCGATTCTGATGTCTTTACATCATCAGGAACGATTATCGGGCCGCTTTGGAAAATACAATTTCCTAGGATGTTGCACTTCAGTCCATCAGGCATATAGCAGAAAAAAATGGACGATGATGTAGCTGAGTCAAAATCCGCGAACCACGCTTGGCGCAGTTTCTGTTTCTTGAGGTCCGTCAAACGCGAAAGCATGGCATTTTCGTTCATCCATTCAGTCGCCAAACCAACCATGTATTTTTCGTGCATTTTCATTTTCCTTGAGACGCTTTCAATACGCCCACGAGGCGATAATGCTTGCCTTGTCTATGTTAAGTTCGTTCGTTAAGTGTTTCATCGCGGCTGCAGTCGGCCCTTTACCAGCTGGGTGAATGTAAATGGGTTTCGCGTTTGGCGTCGATTCACTAGCGATCCGAGCCCATCTTGCATTGTTTCCCATCTG
Source organism: Planctomycetaceae bacterium (assembly GCA_043775635.1). Lineage (GTDB taxonomy): Bacteria > Planctomycetota > Planctomycetia > Pirellulales > Pirellulaceae > UBA6163. Next base: position 1,228 of record JAYVSE010000494.1, read on the forward strand.
ACTCATCGCCTTCGTCGTCGATTTTGACTGAACCGCAAAAGCGAGCGGAGCGAGTAAGCCGCAACCCTGGGTTAAGTTGTTTAACGCCGATGGCGTAAGGAACAATTCCTGCGCTGCCTCCTACTTAATTGAACTGCGCCAACTAACGGTGATCTTCATCTGTTCGGGAATTTTCGCAAGCTCCCAAAACGATACGCCGTAAAGCTCGGGGCGTTCGTTGACACCGGCACCAATGGTGGTCTCATGGCGGGAAATATACATTACGCCTACAAACGGGGGATTTCTTTAAAGATCAAGCTGTCCAGCTAGACGTTGTTCAAAATGGGAGTGTCAAAATGCGAGACGAAGCGAGCTACTTGTGCGATGGCTGCGGCGAAGAGATTGTGATCCCGATTGACTTGAGCCAAGGTGCTTCGCAGGAGTACGTTGAGGATTGTCCGGTTTGTTGCCAACCCAACATCGTTCACGTCGAAATCGATCCTGACGGCGAGGCACAGGTTTGGTCAGAACCCGAAGAAGAATGAGGCTGCGCTGGCGTGGGATAAGCTTCCAGCCTGTCAATCGAGAAATGACAGGCTGGAAGCCTATCCCACGTTTTTTAATGAGCTATTCTGAAGTCTGCCCTCTCACTTAAGGGAGGGTTGGATTTTCCCTTTTTTTTAAAAAACCCTGAAATTTTCTATGTCGATCGCCGATTCGCCGAACAAAAAGCCGACTGGCTTTGACGACCGCCCCGGTCGATGGTTTCTGCTGGCAACCGCATTTTGGGCAATGATTTCTGCGGCTGGAGCCGTGGTTCTTGCATTGCTGCTCTTGATGCCCAAATTGTTCTATGAACTTGGTGACCCAGCCCAGCACTTCTCGTTCGGGCGGCTTTATCCTGCTCAAATGCAAGTATTGGTGTACGGTTTGTTGGGTAACGGTTTCTTCGCCTTTGTTTATTTTGCGATCCAGCGACTGGAACGAATTCGTCTGGTGCATGCCCCCTTGGCAATGTTGCATTGGGTGGCATGGCAGACGATGATCGTCATGGCAACCGTGGCGTCGACAAGGATGCTCACACAGGGACGTTGGCTCGGCTGGATGGAATGGCCTTTCGATTTAGCACTCATTGCGATTTGGCTCTGCTTGTTTGTCCCAGTGGCAACGATGACGCTTCGCAATCGCAGCATGGGAACTAAGTTGCCAGCACCGCTGTGGTTCACAATAGCCATCATTGTCGCCATTCCTGCCTTGCAGTTCGTCGCCAATCTTTCAACGGGCAGTCAGCCAGCACCAGGACGCTCAGTTTACCTTGGCGTTCAAGATGTGATGGTGCAATGGTGGACGGCACGTGGATTCGTTTCGTTTTGGATGACTGTGCCTGCCGTCGCGATCTTGTACTTTCTCGTGCCACGTGTTGGCAACGAATCCACTGCCCCCAGCACGCTGTTCAGCCACCGTATCACGATCATTCACTTTTGGTCGATCGCGTTGCTGGGCTGCTGGGGCGGCAATTTCCAGTGGCATTTTACCTCGCTGCCAGAATGGACCGATTCGATCGCGATGTTCGCAGGCTTGCTGTTATGGTTGGGCTGCCTCGCTGGGGCATACAACCTGTGGCGCAGCTTGCCAAGATTGAATCGCAGCGATCGCAGTGTTTCGCTTCGCTTAACATCGGCCTCCGTTGTTTGCTACGCAATCTATTCATTTGATTCTGCCCTGATGAGTTTAAAGAGTGCAGGCATACTCACTCAGTTTACGGACTGGTCGACAGCCAATCTGTTGCTTGGCGTGCTTGGCGTCAGTGGCTTGGCGATGATCGCGTTCTCTCTGTTCGCGATACCGCAATTGGTCAACGTTCCGTCTGATCCACGTCGTGGTCATTGGCTGCGCTGGCTAGCCGTTGAAGGCGCTGCGTTTCAGGTCATCGCTTTGTACGTCGCTGGCATGGTACAAGCCTACTCTTGGAATAATCTCGACGATCATGGGCGTCTCGAAAATGCCGAGTTTTTGAATGCCATTGGATGGGTCCAGCCGCTGTGGATCACGGTCGCAGTCGGTTCCGCAGTTTGGTTTTTTGCGATGCTCCTGTGGTTCGGATTGCTCCTTCGCACGTTTGCATTCGCTGGCTCCGTATCGACACCGATGAGCCAAGACATCGTCTTGATTGATGCGGATCCTATTGTCGTGCCCAGCCGCTTGATTGGGGCACCCGTTTTGGGCGCTGCGATCAGTTTGGAACAATGGTCGCAATTGACTTGGCATGCCATCCTCGAACGCCGGCCGGGTGCGATCACCCGCCGAGTGTTCGTCGCATTGGCCGCTGGTACTGCATTAATCTGGTTGCCGTCCGTGTTGTATCGCGGTTCAAAAGCCGACGCGTCGCTGGTGACGCAGTCGCCGTACACCGACCTGGAGTTGCTCGGACGTGAAATTTATGTTCGCGAAGGATGCGTGTCCTGCCACACACAAGCTTCGCGCCCGCTGCTTCCCGAAGTCCTTCGATATGGCGAATATAGCCGTGCCAGCGATTACGCTTTTGATCGACCGACTCAACTTGGCTTCCGTCGCGTGGGGCCAGACCTGGCGAGAGAAGGCGGACGGCAAACGAGTTTTTGGCACTGGAAACATCTTGAGAACCCACAAATAGAAACCCCTCAATCCGTGATGCCAGCATTCGACCACGTGTTGAACCAAACTTTAGAAGTGGGCGAAAATGAATCCATCGCTGAGCAGGCCCAGTCGATTGCGGCAGACATTGTTGGGGCAGGGGGACCGGTGATTTATGGCAACATTCTGCTGATGAACAGTCGGGGAATCGCCTTGATCGCATATCTGCAGCGATTGGGGGTTGTTACAAAAGCTCCGAACCCCGCGACAAACGAAAAATAACCAAATAATGAACGACTCAAAATCTCAAATGAGCACTGATAACATTGATCGCGAGATCATCATGGGCAATGGTAATGTGCCGTGGTGGTGGAAAGTCGGCATCGGGATGACCATGGCGTATGCGATGCTGTATTTCGCTTACTTCCATCTCGGCACGGCGGGTCGAACGGCGATCGACCAGTTTGACGTCGCCCTGGCGCGCAACACTCAGTTGCAGTTCGCCGAAATTGGCGATCTGAAACAAGATGCCGATACGATGGCTAAGTTTTTACATAAATCAAAATCAAGTTGGTTGCGGGTTGGACAAGGCATCTTCAAAACCAATTGTGTCCAGTGCCATGGTGCGTTGGGTGAAGGCAAAGTGGGGCCAAATCTTGGTGACGAAAGCTACAAGAACATTCGAAGTATCGAAGACATTTTAACCGTCATCAATCGTGGTGCTGGTGGAGCTGCTATGCCCGCATGGAAAGACAAACTCAATAGCAATGAGATAGTGCTCGTTTCAACTTACGTTGCGAGCTTGCGCGGATCAAACCCGGCTGGCGGCAAAGGAGCCGAGGGCCAAGTCATTCCTCCTTGGCCTGCACCGATTGAACCGAGTGCATCACCAGATCAGTCTGTAAAGGCGAAACCATGAGAATTCTTTTCATCCCTTGCATCGTTGTTTCACTTGCCGTTTCCGGTTGCCGCGAAGAGCGACCGATGGCGTTTGAGCCTAACTTGGTCCATACCCATAAATACGAGATGAAAGAAGGGTTTTCGATGCAGCAAGCATCGAAGGATACGACCTGGTTCATCACGGAGATGTTCGGCAGCCCAGACGTTCCGAAATTACCCGAAGTCGTCACCAAGGATGAGGACTTGGCCTCGCTCGTTTCGATGGAAAATCTAATTAAGGCGTCCGGCCCAGCGACAGAGGAAGGACGCGGTCTTTACCGAAAGCATTGCGCGGATTGCCATGGCATCACTGGCAACGGTCGAGGTGCAACGGCGGCGGTTATCAATCCGTACCCTCGCGATTACCGCACTGGAATTTTTAAGTTTAAAACCACTAAGCGTGGCAGTAAGCCAATCAAAGAAGACCTCGCCAAGTCGATCCGCTTGGGCATCGCTGGCACGACCATGAAGCCGATTGAGGGTTTGACGGAAGAAGGACTGAAGGCGTTGACAGACTATGTGATCTATTTGTCGTGGCGTGGTGAAGTTGAACGCAAAGTCGTCGATGCAGCAATCTTTGAATTGGATCTTGGCAGCGGCGATCGGATCATTGACCCAAGTTTGAAAAATTCAACCAAGGATGAGGACAAGGAAACTTTCAAGGAACAATGGGAAATCATCGAGGATACGGTTGCAGAGATTGGCGGCGAATGGCTTGGCGCTGTTGATAACGTCATCGAAGTACCGGCTCCGCCGGCTGATATCCCCGTTGCAAATAGCCATGCAGAGTTTGTCACGCTAGCCGCTGGTCCCGAAACAGACGCAGTGGCGAAGTCGGTCGAGCGCGGGAGGGAATTATTCAAGGGCAAGGTCGCGTCGTGCAGTAAGTGCCACGGTGAAGACGGCCTTGGAAATGGCCAAACCGCTGACTACGACGACTGGACCAAAGACTGGACCGTTCGCATCGGTCTGGATCCTCTGAAGCGGGAAACACTGATTCCGCTACTCGCGCGTGGTGCGTTGCCACCACTAACGATCCATCCTCGCAATTTCTCGGAAGGATACTTCCGTGGTGGTGACAAAGCGGCAGACCTGTGGATACGCATCGTTCAAGGAATCGAAGGCACACCGATGCCAACCGCAACATTCGTAGATGGCGACTTCGTCAAAGACGATGTTTGGCATTTGATCAACTTCATCCGCTCGTTGCAAAAGAGCGAAGTTGTTACACCACCCGTCGCTCTTGGATTGAAATAAAGCGAGCGGCGGTTAGAAATCTACCCGTCGATGCTGGCAGCATCGGCGTTGTTTTCAAACAATGCCCCGCTTCAGTGCTGGGATTTGATCGTAGTGGGATTCGCCAGAATTCCTCAGCACACTAAAACGTTCGGAATTCTGGAGAATCCCACTACA
>JAYVSE010000495.1:0-7677 GCA_043775635.1 Planctomycetaceae bacterium
CAAAACCCCCAGTCACACTAACTGAAGCCCTCGTATTGTAAATCATCAGCAAAATTCTCGCGACCTCAATCCGTCCCGCAAACCATGTCATGCACCCCCAGTTTACCCAAAACGGAATTGCTCTTGCGGCCATTAGCACAAAAATAAGAAAACACTGGTTTGCAACGTCCATAAAGTGACATCTCCAGGTTTTCTAGCCCCATGTCGTACGCAGTAAACTCGGCAACGCCTGCCAATCACAGCCTTAGACAACTCGCGTCTAAGCGATTTAGGTCTAACCGCCGATCGCCCAAACTGGCGTCAGTTTCACAGCGATTAACGTATGAAAAACTTACTCGGCTAATCGAATCCGGCGAATATCAATTTGAGTCAACGGCATGCCCCTGTGCTGTCCCCGCTGATGACATCACCGTTTCAGAAGTAGACCGGTACGGGTTGCCATTAAATTCTAAGCTGTGCACAGCATGTGGAACGGTCCGCATCGACCCTTATTTAACTCCCGCCAGTCTCGCAGATTTTTATAGTAACATCTATCAAAATTTGTATGGCCGCGGTCTCGACCAGGAAGCCTATTTCGATCGCCAAATAACCTACGGACGCAAAGTACAAAAATCGGTTTTCCATCAATTGCCTAAAACAGTCTTGGAAATCGGCTGTGGTGCCGGTGGCGGATTGTCCGTGTTCGCCCAGTCGGGCGCAAGTGTCGTCGGCTGTGATTACAGCAAAAGTTTGATCGAGTTTGGAAAAAATCGGGGCTTGAATGATCTGTTTGTTGGGTCCATCGACGACCTTCCGCAACGGCATCATGAGACACCGTACGACTTGATATTGCTGCATCATGTGATGGAACACATTGTCGCTCCCCTGGATCTGCTCAAGCAGCTCGCGAGACTTCTATCCAGCAACGGGCGGGTTATTGTGATTGTGCCAGACCTGCTGGGCATTCACAATCACAAAGTTCCTAACGGAGATGCATTACAGTATTTTCATATCGCACATAAATACAACTTCACTTTCGAAGGATTTGGCGAGATTGCAGCACAGGCTGGACTTGCCTGCGCACGCGTACACCCGCCCGCTGACATGCCTACGCCCTGGTCGCGCGCTGCGGAATTGTGGGCTACCTTTGCACGTCAAGAGAATATTGCAACGGATGCGAATCTATATACCGCCGATTTAACGAATTGCTCCAAGGGAAGTGAAGTTCTGAAATATTTGCGAAAAACTGAACACTTGCATAAATTCCGATCCCTACGAGTCAATGTCAAACGGATCTTTAAATCCATACTTTCTAGAACCTAGCCGGCGGTTACCAAACAAACAGCCAGCCCGAGTCAAGAATATCGTGTCGAAGTTCACCACAGTACTACTATAAGGATTAGCTTAATATGGATACCGCACGCATTTTCATTGGATCCGGTGAAGCTAGTTTGCTGGAAAGAAAAACATTGATTTATTCATTGCAGAAGAACTCTGACCGAAAGCTCGAAGTCTTCGTCTTTAACGGAACCCATAACTCGGTCGAACGAATCGATGGCTCGGTACCACAACCAGCTCCCATGTCGCTGACCGCGAAATATGCCAATGTGACGGAATTCAGCAACTACCGGTTCCTGATCCCGCAGTTGTGCAACCATCAGGGGCGCGCGATTTGGTTGGATTCAGATATGATTGCGCTGAGAGATATCGGCAATTTGTTCGATGCCGAAATGGGCGACGCATGTTTTTTGGCAAAAAGTGATGCCTATAAACATGGCGGCGGTCATTGCTGGGGTCTAAGCGTGATGTTGATTGATTGCCAACGTACACACTTTGATCTTGAGACGTATGTACGAGAAATTTCCGAGGGTCAATATTCCTTTACCGATATGCATCAAATGTCGCCGAAGTTTTTGGCTAAGCATCCCTTTGCCATTGGTGAGATCGACAAGAATTGGAATGTGTTTGATTCCGCAGATGCAAATACCAAGCTCATTCATTATACGAATTTAATGACTCAGCCGTGGAAATTTGCTGGTCACAAGCAGGAAAAACTTTGGTTCGATTATTTTAACCAAGCTCGCAAGGCAGGCTTCGTTACGGATAAAGATATCGAAGTTACAAGACTACGTGCTTATTCGCGTCAGGACGTTGCTAAGCCACGTGGCGTCATCCGCCGTAAATTTGCAAGTTTGATTGGCTAATGTTTTAAGTAGATTTATGCAGCCACATTATCGACTTTTTACCTGTAATGGTACCGCCCAACTTGTGTCGCTCAGCGTTGCTGCCACTGTTGACAAGTCCTTCTTGTCCGGCACTCATGATTTGTTGGCTATTCATAATCTGCAGTGTCCTCTGGAACAAAGAGCCGAATTTTCTTCTGTTATTAAACGCTGCGCTGCTCGTCTGGGAAATTGGTCAGCGATCTTGGACCTGACCGAATTTGATAAGGCTCACACGAGCGAAATTTGCCAGCTCATCGGTCAACAGATCCCGCATGTGGATACGTTGTTTCTTAATTACGTCCAGTGCCCAAGCACGATTGATTTTCGCGGTCTTTATCCCAATGCGGAAACAGTTTCGTACGGTGACGGTCTGGGTTTGCACTTTTCATCACAGTACTTCCAACCCACGCCGCCTCGGACGCTCAGCACGATTTATAAGAAGCTGATCTTGCGCAAGGTAATGAACCGCACCCAGCCCGTGGGTTTTGACCGGCTATGCCTGCTCTTCCCCGGCATATTCGACGAACCAGCACCTCCGCATGAACTTATGCATGCTGATGATTTTCACAGCAGATTCGATCAGTTGTTGGACGAATTTAGCGAGCAGATAGTTTTCCGATTAAATCGCCTGGGCTGCTTTGCGGAAATGTCAGAAGAGATCGTTTTCATGCTAACGACCAACTTTTCTGAGTCTAAAAAAATGACGCTTGACGATGAGTTGGCTGCCATCCGCCAATATTTGTCTCAATTGAAAATTGCCTCGACCAGCACAATTATCATTAAACCTCACCCCAGAGATTCACGAACCAAGCTGCAGCAAGTAGCATCAATGCTGCGACAGATATATCAAAATGTCCAAGTTTTCGACGACCCGTTGCTATTTTACCTCCCATTCGAAAGTATCATTGCACACTTTTCCGCTACCGACAAGCAAAGACTACGCTGCGTTTGCTTTAGTTCCGCGTGCCTTGGATTGCAACATATCATGAAGGTGAAGTGCCATATCGGCTTCGGTCCTGAGCTTATCAAACGGCATTTTGATAAACGTTGGATCACCCATCGTCTGCAGCATGAATCTGATTTACAACAGGCAATGACTGGCTCCAGAGACGCCACTGCCGCGTCGCATTAGGTCGTGTGACTAGCGATCACTTGGTGTTTCTAAAGATCAAATTATGAGCCACTTCGGCGGGCACCGATCCGCTGGCAATCTTAGCCAGCCCACCCGATGTGTCGTGCCGCTCAAGTAATTTGAAACTGCATGAATTCATCAATTCATTAATTCTCGCTTCGCAATCTTGATTGACTTCAACCTGTAGCTCGCGCGGCGCGGATGGCCCCGAGAGCAGCTTTTGCATACCTTCCAAAATTAATGGCTCATTGCCATCCACGTCGATTTTTACCAATGCTGGCGGCGGGAGCAGCCCGGTATCAATCATGCTGTCAACCGTCATTGCGATCTTCCATTCAACGGCCTCCGGAGCAAATTGAATGTTCTCGCCATCGATGAGACGATTCAGTTGACTCATAGAGGTTCCGGGAATTAATGACCGGTAGTTGAAGGGAAGTAGCTTGGCATCATTATGCAGGGCGATACACATCGGCATGATTCGAGATCCAAATGAATTGCAAGCGACGTTCCGCATCAAACTGACACAATTCAACAAATGCGGCTCGATCGAGTAAACGCGTCCCGAGTGGCCAACTCTAAGAGCCGCGAGTAGCGAGTAGACTCCGATGTTGGCACCGATGTCGAGAACAATATCACCGGGCTTCACGCTGCGATTAATCCACGCCACCGTGCCCGTCTCCTTGGTCAGTAACGATTCTGCTCGCCACTTTTCGATCTCTGAAGTAGCCGAGATCGTTACCGGCCCGTTAGGAGTCTGGACAACGATGTTTTTTGGCCACGAGTTCTTTAGTGGCGTGATCCGCTGCCGAATGCGACGTAGGACGCTATTACCCAGTTTTGTCATAGGGACTCCAAAATCGATTTGTTGTAGGGAAACGAAATCAGGCGGTCGAACACTTGCAAGTCATGGTGTTTACGATAGTTCGATATTGATCGTCAATGTCTTGCGCATCACAGCAGGTTGGTGTCCCTGCATCGGGCGGACACCATGCCAGGAATTAAAGGTCTTGATAAACAGCACTAACTGATTGGGAACAAATTCGAAAGTCTTAAGAACTTCGGTTTGTGCAAACTCCGCTTGCCGATTGACATGATTAAAACTTAATTGTTTATCGTTTACCTGAAGCACGTCTGTTCCACCACCCCATTCTGGCTGCCACTCTCCCGGCGAGGCGACCGAATAAACAAGCGTAATCAATTTCCCAGGCGAATCCGTATGCGGTTTAATGCATCCGTTGTTGTTGGGCATCATCGAGAACTCGAACCGGCTGGAAAGTCGCGGGCGTTTGCACTTGCAAATCCTGTCAATCAATTCCCGCATCGAGGACGACCTTTGGCTGAGGAAAAGATCGATTCCTAAGTCGATTGCATGTGATTTTAAACATTCGACGACATATTGGATAAACTCCCTATTCTTGACCTCTTGCCAAACTTCCTGCCAGATTGGAACCGATCGAATCAACTCGGCATATTTTTCAGGATGATTCCGCTCGGAAAGCGAATGCTTGTGCCCTAATTCTGGCATGTATCGAAACAATTCCTTGGAGGGCCAAGACGCAATCATCTGACGGTATGTGTTTGCATCCACCACATCGCGACCAAAACCAATTGGAAAAGGAATATAATCGAATTCAAGGCGGCCAAGCTGAAATAACCGGTCGATACTCTTCATGAAATTAATTCCATTCCCTTTAAGCTGCCATTTCCAGTGACTAATATTCTTTCGCGAAATAACCAAAGATTCAGCGGTGTAGCATAACAAGCAAATTCCAGTAAGGTCGTTCTTGTAGATAGAGTGTCAGAAAAATTACCGTTGACCTATCTTGTCTTCTGACTCACGGGTTTGCTAAAAAATTCCAGGCTTATCACTTCATGGCTCCATTCTAGGCTAGGCTAGCTTCATGTCGGACAGTAACCTCGGGCTATTGAATGTTGGTTGTGGTCATCGATATCACCCTGACTGGTTCAACATCGATTTGGTGGCTCATAGTGCCGAAGTCCGGCAATACGACCTTCGCAAAGGGCTGCCTTATCAGGACAATTCGTTCCAAGGCGTTTACCATTCTCATGTACTTGAACACCTGACGCCCGCCGAAGCGAGGTTACTACTGCGCGAATGTCGTCGTGTGCTTAAACCGGGAGGCGTCATCCGAGTCGTTGTGCCCAATCTTGAAGATATCGCCGGCAATTACTTACACACCATCTCCAAAATTAATGCTCACACACCTCAGCCGAACAATCAGTCTGGAGAACTTCAAGACAATCATTATTGGATGACGCTCGAGTTGATCGACCAAATGACACGCCAGCGTAGTGGCGGAAATATGCAGTTGGTGATGCGGGATAAAACTTTGATAAATCGAAACTTTTTAGTGCAACGATTAGGCCAGGAGTTTACGGATGGTGAAAAAACTCCGACTCAAAGGGCAACTCGTAAGCGACTATCGGTACGAGTGACGCGAACCATTCGCCGCGTGCGAAACGGGCTGGCACAGTTGGCGGTTCAAGTCATCGCTGGAACAACCGCTAAAGCTGCTTTTCGAGAAGGCTTGTTTCGACAAAGCGGAGAAATTCACCGCTGGATGTATGACCGGATTTCACTGGCCAGATTGCTGGAAGAGATGCAATTTGAGTCCACGAAAGTAAGGTCGGCATGCGAAAGCTTTATTGCTGGTTTTGACACTTATCAACTGGACCGTGATGGTGAACAAATTCGAAAACCAGATTCACTTTTTATGGAAGCTGTCAAGCCGCGTGAACTTACTCAGTCGCGATTGCAAAGAGCAGCATAGAGTTGGGAGTAAGCTTTTGCTTCCCGTTCACCCGAATATTCCTCCAAAATCATCATCCGCGATGTTCGACTCATTTCCGCAAGCAAATGTGGATTTCCGATCAATTCTCGCGTCTCATCGGCAAGTGCTTTTGAGTCCCCGATCGCGACCAATCGTCCTGTCTGGTTTTGGCGGACGTAGTCAGGAATGCCGCCGGCTGCAAAACCGATGATGGGTGCGCCACAGGCGAGTGCCTCCAATCCTGTCAACGGCAAATTATCTTCGAGAGACGGCAACATAAGCAAATCACTGGCGCTATACGCGGCGACCCGTTGCGTTTGGTCTCGAATGGTTCCGATCGACCGAATTTTCGGCAGCGTTCCTGAAAATTCTGGAAGTGATCCGGCACCGAATATAATGATTTGTAATTGCGGTAGGTCGGTCAATTGCGAGAGTGCTTTCAATGCTTCGAGTGTCCCCTTTCTTCGATTCTCAATGCTCATCGCTCCCATTGAAATGATAAATGCATCTGCATTAAGGCCAAGGATTGAGCGTGCCGTTTGTTTGTCTATCGGACGAAACCGCGTTGGCGAAATACCGTATGGAATATGATTGAATGATTTGGCGGTTGCTAGAATTGGACTGGACTTTGCCAGCTCTAACATCCATTTGCTTGGAGTAGCGATATGCAGATTTAGGCCTTGCATGACTCGTTGTTTTAGAACGAAGCCTTTACGACTAAAGTCTTCATTTCCGCGTTTGCCAAGCTGTGGACAGTTTCCGCATCCCGTTCGGAAAGCTTGACAACCCGACGAGAAATGGCAGCCACCCGTAAATGCATTCATATCATGCAGCGTCCACACGATGGGCTTGTCAGGTGGAAGCGAACGGAAGAAACTCTCATAATCTATAAATCGTGAGATCCAGTGCAGATGGAAAATGTCTGGCTCGGCGTACCTGCTCGAATATACGCCGGAGCGAGATTTACCCAGAGGTTTTGGTGGCCACTTAGTCTGGGCCATGCCTCGCGGTGAGGTGAAAAATTCGAGACCTTCAGGACGTTTTCTTAAGGCAGCTTTGAACGCTTGCCGGTGCAGGCGAAAACTAATTTGGGAGCGCCAAGGAGTGGCCCAATGCAGCGGCAGGATAGACTCAGGACGACTGAATTCGCCGTCCAAAAGTTGTGAGGCCGCAGTATCAACGCGATCCGAACAATACAGATTTCCTTGGATACCGATGCCATATAGCTCGCGATGAAGACGGCGAGCTGCTGTCGCAGCACCGCCCTCCGCGTAGGTATTAAAGTGATGGACAAGCATGTCAGACTTTGCGATATTGTCCGAACAAAAAAAATGTGTTGCTGGCACATCCCATGAACACAGTTCGTAGGAGTCCTTGCCGTTGAACAGCCACTAGGTTTTTAGGCGTGTTCAGAATTCGTGTCAATAACAATTCATGCACCCTCCCCAACCGGGTGCATGACATGGTTTGCGGGACGGATTGAGGTCGCGAGAATTTTGCTGATGATTTACAATACGAGGGCTTCAGTTAGTGTGACTGGGGGTTTTGG
>JAYVSE010000496.1:0-2136 GCA_043775635.1 Planctomycetaceae bacterium
CCGATCTGCAGTGAACGAAGTCGCGGCAGTTGGCTCAACGGGCTGAGATCGGTCACCGCATCGTCATTCAAACTCAAACTTCGCAGTTCGGGACATTGCTCAGCGATGCGGCTTAAACCGGCGCTACCGACCTTGGCCGAGGTGGTCAAGTCTCTGAGACGTGGACTTGGCGGCAGTGTGTCCCAACCTTCCGCGGTGATCGGCGTATCGAGTGCATCGAGCGAAGCTAACGCTGGCAGATTCGTCAGCCACGCGACCGCCTCGTTTCCGACGCCAGTGCCGCTGATGAGCAGTTTGTCCAATCGCGGCAACGATCCCAGTTTCGTTAGCCCGGCCGCCGTGAGCTTATCGTTGCCCGACAGATCGAGCGTTTCCAGTTCCCGACAACCGGCCAGGGCCGCGAGTTCCTCATCAGTAAGTTTCAATTCGGCCAGATCAACACTGAGCAGACAAAACGGCTCGACAGGTAAAGCTGTCGATAGCTTTTCCATGGGTAGCCGGTCCTTGTTACCCAGCACGGCCATCCCCTTCGCCAACCGCAATAAACGCTGTGCGACTATGCGTTCTGCGGAGAAGTCGATGGGGGCTTCATTCGGCGTAGGACGGACAATCTTGTCCGTCATTTCTTCCGAGTTGGGCTGACGGACAGGATTGTCCGTCCTACTCGGCGGTGCCGCCCGACCCGCAGCGACCCCTGGCCGTTTCAGTGACTCCTTCACGGCATCGGCGGGCAACGCGATCCGGAAACCGACGTTGTCGCGAACAGCCGTTTTGGGGCCGGCGAAACGAAACGACGAGCGACAACTGATTGATGGATCAATCGAGTTACCACCTCGAAACAGTCGCATAGAACCATCAATGGATGGGCCGTTAGGGTTGATGCTCGGCTTGTCAGCAAACCGTCCAAAATACGTAGGCAGCCATTCGTCCTCGACCCATTCATGCACATTGCCATGAATGTCCGAAAGTGCAAGTGGATTGCTCCTTAATTCCCCTGATACATGAGTCCGCTTGTTCGAGTTTGTTGCAAACCATCCGGCTCGGACTAGATCTTGGTCCTTGTCGCCGACCCAGAACTTTGTAGTCGTTCCGGCACGGCAAGCGAATTCCCATTCGGCTTCCGTTGGTAGGCGATAACCGGTCCCATCCAATGGTGTCACCGCCTCGCCCGCGCGGAAGTAGAACGGCTTCAGGTCGTCCTTCTGGCTCAGCTTGGCACAGAACTCCACCGCATCGTTCCAACTCACCATTTCTACCGGATGGTTCTGCGTGTCGAGGTTCGCCACGGTCTCCTTGCCGGCTCCGGTGCTGGAGAAGTGAGACGGGTTCGTCCCCATCACTGCGGCGTACTCTTTCTGCGTCACCTCGTGGATGCCCAGGTAGATGGCCTTTGTCGGAACGACCTTGTGCTGAGGCCCTTCGCTCTTGAAGTACTTCTGCCAGTCCTCGTTACCGCCAGCGAACTGGAGCGCCTCTTCGATCTCCTCCGGGGTGCTACCCATCGTGAACTCGCCGGGCGGGATGAGGACGAACGTCATGCCGAGGCTGTTGGTGTAGTCGACCGGCAGTTTCAAGTACGCGGCCCATTCTGTCTGATGCTGCTTTGCTTGTTCTGCATCGAATGGTGCAATCGTTGGTTGTGTGATAGCGACCTTCGAACCAGGAGCCACTTGCACGTCGGTTTCTGTGCCTTCGGGAACCTTGAAGACCGTCTTGGTACCGTCCTTGTTGGTAATCGTGATCACAATCACACCGAGTAGCAGGAGCAACGCGCCCGCGCCGCCCGCAGCCATCAACCACGATCGTTTGCCTTTGCGAGGCGGCGAACTTGCGACAGCGGGCTGAAAGTTCGCCGTCGGTGCCGCGATCTCGGAGACCAGCGTCTTGGTCACCGATGGTCGGTCGGAAACTGTTTTCAAGTAGTCGCCCAAGGTCGCGGCGAATGCCTCCATCGATTCGTATCGATCTTGCGGTTTCTTCTCCAACGCCCGCAGGCAGATGGCGTCCAGCGATTCGTCGATCTCGCTGCGATATGCTGACGGTGGCTGAGGTCGATCGACCGCGAGCTGAGAAAGGATTGCCAGCAGATCTCCCTGAAACGGCACTCGACCGGCGATCATTTCATAAAGGAGCACG
>JAYVSE010000497.1:0-13891 GCA_043775635.1 Planctomycetaceae bacterium
CTCAGGTTCTCGGCCAGCAGCGTCATCGCGACAGTCCCGCCATATCATCATCAATCGGCGTCCGATCCCTCTTGTCAGCTCCGTGAACGGTTACCAAAACATTTTACATCATCAAAAAGAGCTTTAACTTCGGCGGTGGCAGTTCGCGTACTTCCGACGTCCTCACTAAACCAAATCGTTTCTGGGGGTTTGCCTGCACTTTCGTCGGCATAAATCCGGTAGTTGGGGGTCCATGATTTGTCAGTCTTTACCCACTCAATTCGAGCGAAATCCGACTTCAGTTTCTTCTCGCTCCAACGCCAAGCACCATCGCCACCGCCCTCAAGCTTTGGAAAGATCTGCGTCTTGTCGGGAGCCGTAATCGCATAGTAAAGATTTGGGCGTGCGGCACGCGTTTCCCCTTGGCCGCCCATCGCACGAAGCGGCTTGAGGTAATAGATGCGACCATCCGAATCAACTTTGTTAAAATGACTGGGAAGGTCGTCGCCTTTATATGGCTTTCGGACGATTGCGAACTCTTCCAAGTTCTTCGCTATTGCAACAATATAGTCGTGTTTGGTCGAAAAATAATCGGCGTCCATTCGAGGGCTGTCAGCCCGTTCCCAGCATATGCTCGCAAGGGAGTTTTCTTCTCCGAATATCTCGAAACACGCCTTTCGTAAGTTATCAATCTCGTGATCGTCGATCGATATAAAAATCGCTCCGTCCTCCCGCAACAAATTCCTGGCCAGCTTCAGTCGAGGATACATCATATTGAGCCAGTCGGTGTGAAACCGTCCGCTAGCTTCGGTGTTGCTGCTGATCTTGCGGCCATCGCTGTCGGTCTGGCCGGTCAGCATCTGGTAGTTTTTGATGTTGTCGTGAAAATCGTCGGGATAAACAAAGTCTTTGCCCGTGTTGTACGGCGGGTCGATATAAATCAACTTGACCTTGCCCGCATAACTTTTCTGCAACAACTTCAAAACTTCCAGGTTGTCGCCTTCGATCATCAGGTTTTGCGTCGTGTCCCAATCAACGCTTTCATCGGGACATGGACGCAGTGTGCCGGTGCTAGGCGTGAGGGCCAGTTGTCGTGCCCGTCGCTTGCCGTGCCAGTTCAATCCGTACTTTTCTTCGCGGTCATCGACCACGCCACCAAGCAGTTGCTTGAGCACTTCAAAATTAATTTTCCCTTCGGTGATGGCTTCGGGGAACAGCGATTTCAATTGTTCGATGTTCGCCGCCACAACGTCAGGGCTGTGCGTGATCGGGTCGTTAGGAGTGATGGGCTTCATGATGAATTATCGTTATCGTTACAACCGACTTTTTGCGGCGGCAAGTGCGGCTTCGAGACGTTTGATTTCAAGGTTCAATTCGACACGGCGTGGGAGCTGCGTTTCTCGTTCGCCCTGGGACCGCAAGAGTGTTATCTCTCGCGTCAGTCGAGCATAGGCGGCGAGTGCTTCACGCCGTGCTGCGGCAAATTCAGAGTTCTTGGCTAGAGTGCAAAATCCCGTCAGTTTGGCCGCCTGAATCGCTTCTAAACATTCGATCCAACCCTGATAAAATACAAATAAATTATCGGCTGGTTGGGCCGACAAGGTCAGGGGTGGCAGATCAGCGGATACCGAGCAAGACGACGGCAAACTGACTTCGACGACGCCCTCGTCCAGCACGATCTTGCCCATTTCGTTCTGTGCGTGCCGCTTGTTGGCTGCGGACAACGAGATCGTTTCTGACTGCGTGGTGACAAGCAAAACTGGGTACGGCACGGCTCGATGAACTAGTTCGAGCATTCGGTCGGCCTTGGCCGCCGGACGAAGCACCAACGTCAGGACCGCAATCTCCAGATACTCGCGAATCGCATCGCGATAGGCCGGAACACCGATGTTATTTGGCTTGACCGCCGCAACCCAGTGCAGTTCTTCGACACCATCGTTGATGCGGCGTTTATCAGCCGTCGTGAATGCCGCGTTTTCAATGAACAATTTTTTGGCGATTCGCTGACCGACGTGAGCGGACTGAGGGATCGCAAGCGATGCAACGATTTCAGCCGCGTTCAAACCGATGGCTCCGACAGTAATAGGTTGGCACGGACTTCAGATCACAACACTGGCGGCCAATGCGAGCACAACAGTGAATTACGACTTGGTGATGTCTGCTTCCTGAATGCTGATCGATGTCACTCGGTTGCCCGAGTAACTCAATGTGCCAAACAACTGGACCGTGTGACCCAGCGATTCCATTAGCGTGGGGTGAAGCATTTTATGAAAGCTGCCCTTCACACGGGTCTTTTGATTGTCCACCGAGAGTTGCAACTCACCCTTGAGAATATCAAGTGCTGTGACAGTTCCCGTGATGGATTGAAGGATTTCAGTGGACGGTTGTCGCTTGTCCATGATCGCACTGACGCTTTTCATGAAAGTTGAGTCGATGCGACGAATCCCTTCCGTATGGCGACGACGGTCAAACGCAGCAAACTCGATCACACTGGCTTCGCGGCTGATCGTGGAATTTAATTGTCGAACGGTTTGCAATGCACCAACACTGACATCGGAGACTTGATTGCCCGTGGCGATTGCATCCAGGATACCGCTGAATCGATTGGCAACCCGTTCGACCGGCACTGACTCTTGGCCGGCCAGCGTGAGATCGCCTGACTCAAGTCGAGCCGGAATGACAAAACTGCCTTCGTCAAACGGCTCAATCGTCAGTTGACTGAATGCAAGGATTTCGCTGCTGATAGACCGCATATCGGCAAAATACGGGTTGATGCCCTCGATTACGTCACGAGCGGCGTACTGTACTAAACGCTGCGTCAAATTGATGACCGTCGCGACGGCAGAAGCACTCATCGCGTTTCCGCCATCCGCTGGGAGTAATCGCGTCACGATCCTGGGCCAGTCGAATGGCTCCGATCCGACGACGGGGAATTGGTCCAGTGCGTTTTGCTCGATGGATTCGGCGTCGCGATACCACCGTGGCGTGAATTTGGTCGGCTGTTGATTACTCATCGCGATAATCCTCCAGCAGATTTAACGCACCGTCAGTCGTTGTTTCGAGAAACGTCAGCTTGCCATCCCCCAAACGCCCGTGAGGGGTTGGACCGAGAATATCGGTTCGTTCAGGGTGAAACATAGGCACACTGCGTTTACTCGCCAGATACCGATAATACTCCAATGCTGCCGTGTCGGATGCGTGCAGCGACAATCTACCGCCGCAACCATTCTCACGGCTGAACCAAACCGCGTAGGCTAGCATTGCAAGGCCAACGTGCCGATACCGACGCAGCCAGAGTGATGTGTCCTGATTCCAAGGACTGGCCGCAATGTGTTCGATGTAAAGGGTCATCTGTTCAGTGTCGGCTTTGGACGGGAAGTTCGTCCAGAGATTCAGGAAACCGATGACCTGACCATCGACTGTTGCAACTATGCTTTTCCGGTCCTCATAGCCGGGTTTCACCTTCTCGAACCATTCCCACGGCTTCCATTTTACCCATCCCGGAGCGACTGCCCGGTTGATCTCTGCGGTTTTCTCCAATGCGTCCAGCAACCGCCGCCAGACGCCGGAAAACCACGGGGCGACACTTGGTTGAAATGGTTGGAAATCGACGGTATGCCAATTTCCGTCATGATCCTGAACAACGAAGCGATACGGAGCCAGCGGGTTCACAATGCTTCCTCCGACAGTACGACCAAGAACGCGACGACTTCAAAATCGTTCATGCCAGCGAATTCGCCTATGACGGCGTGCGTCCCGCCTGGCGAGAACAGGCTGGCGACCGAGCGTTCTTGGCTTTTACCGGCTATGGATGCAATCGCGGTTGCTAACAGCTTTTGTGTGGCGGTCATGTCTTCGCCGTGGCGTGTAACGCGGTCGAAATGATTGAGGGCTGTGGCGTCGGGTAGATCGCGTCCCACGCACAATCGCCGCAGTCGATCGAGGATCTGTTTGGCTTGAGGGAAGGCGAGTTGCGTGATACCGTCGTCGCCAACATGAACAAGATAATGCGGTGCGAGTGGATAACCAGGCTCGAACGATTTTTTAGCCGCGTCGCCTGCCGCTCGCAGGCAAAAGATAACTCCTGGTTCGATTCCTGAATCGTCGCTGGTGCGTCTGGCAACCGCGAAGGTGCCAAGCGGTACGTTGTCGCACGAGTGAGGATGTTCACGCAGATAGCCAGCCAGATCGATGCGAAAATCGGTCAGCGTCAGGTCCGCAATCGATACGCCGCTGGACAAATCTTCGAGGTCGATGACGGCGTCTTGAAGTTTGAGCAATTGGTTGCGGCGGTACTCCAGATCGTTCATCTGGTCGCCGGATTGCTGCTCAATCAGGTTTTCTTCGCCGGTTGCCGAGATGTCTAGCAGTACCATCCGACCGCTGACACGCTGTTCAAGTTTGATGTATTCGTCAAGTTCGATGTTGGGCCAGAAGTTGACGAGTTGAACGCACGTATTGGGTGAGCCGATGCGATCGATACGACCGAATCGCTGGATGATGCGGACTGGGTTCCAGTGAATGTCGTAGTTGATGAGGCAGTCGCAGTCTTGCAAGTTTTGACCTTCGCTGATGCAGTCGGTGGCGATCAGCAAATCAAGCTCGCCTTCACCTGCCATGTCCTCGGGGCGTTCTTTAGAGTGTGGTGAGAACGCGGTCAGAATGCTGCCGAGGTCTTTACGGAGGTTCGGCAGCGATGCCTGGTTGCCGCCGGACCCGGTGACCAGGGCACTGTGTAGGCCAAGCTGCTGATGAGCCCAAGGGGCTAGGTTTTCGTAAAGGTATTTGGCTGTATCAGCGAACGCGGTGAAGATGATCACCTTGCGATTGCCAGCGTTGATTGGGTTGCGACACTTATCCGCGATCACTTGGCGTAGTGCTTCCAATTTGGCATCACGATCTGGATTGATCTGCTTGGCGGCTGAATGGAGTGTGGCCAGCCGATTGCGGTCTTCAATCAAGTCTTGTTTCCAGCGAAACAAGTCAACGTCTTGCAGCAGCACTTTAACTTTACGACCTACGAGCAGGCTCTCTACGCCAGGGTCGTCAATGTCGACGTCGGCGATGTCGAGTTCTTCAAAACTTTGGTCTTGGTTTTCGATACGAGCCAGTGTGCGTTCCACATCGGCTAGTTGGCGCTGCAACGTCAAGGCAAAGGAATAGACGGCACTTTCCATTCGCTTGAGGACGTTGACGCGGAGTAGGTGGACAAGGCTTTCTTCGCGATCGACCTGCCGGAAAAATCTATCGCCACCGCGAATCTGGGTGCTGTATTTGGCATCGTAAGCG
Source organism: Planctomycetaceae bacterium (assembly GCA_043775635.1). Taxonomy (GTDB): domain Bacteria; phylum Planctomycetota; class Planctomycetia; order Pirellulales; family Pirellulaceae; genus UBA6163. Next base: position 5,269 of record JAYVSE010000497.1, read on the forward strand.
GCTTGCTTATGCGGCAGCACATATCGCAACGGTGCATACGACGCGAGCGTGAGTCGGCGTATCTCATTGTTGATTTCACGGATCGATCGGAACTCGCCCAGGCGATCCACGTCAGGCTTGATGTTGATTGGTTTGAGCCGGTCAGGGAATCGACCGGTTTCAGCGGTTCCGTAGTATCTCTCAACGTGTTTACGGGATCGAGCAATGGTCAATAAGTCAAGCAACGTGAAGTAGTCAAAGCCGAGCATATCCATCAGGCACGTTGGCGTTCGTTCTGCGGCGTCCAATGCCAGCCAACGGTTGAACTGCCGCTGAGCCAGTCGTGTTGTCGCGTCGATGCTGTCGATCCCATGGCCCGCCAGTGCGGTGTCGTCGCCTTCAGTGGCAAAGGCAATCTGGTTTCGTAGATCGGCGAGGCGGTTATTGACGGGCGTGGCAGAGAGCATTAGGACGCGAGTTTTGACGCCTTGCTGGATGATGCGGTGCATCAATCGGTCGTAGCGAGTCTCGCCACCCGCACGCGGTGTCTTTTTGTTGCGAAAATTGTGTGATTCGTCGATGACAACAAGGTCGTAGTTGCCCCAGTTGACGTGTGACAGATCGATGTCCCCTGACATGCCACCGTCGCGAGACAGGTCGGTGTGATTGAGTACGTCGTAATTGAATCGATCGGCGGCCAGGATGTTGCGACGATCATTCGATTTGTAAAGCGTCCAGTTGTCGCGCAGTCGCTTGGGCACAAGAACCAGCACGCGGTCATTACGCAGCTCGTGATACTTAATAACGGCCAACGCCTCGAATGTTTTCCCCAAGCCAACACTGTCAGCAATGATGCAGCCGCCGAAACGATCCAGTTTGTCAATCGCACCTACAACCCCGTCGCGTTGGAACTTGAACAGCTTTTTCCAAACGATCGTGTTGCGAATGCCGGTGGCAGATTTGACGATGCGTTCTTCGTCCAGTTCTTGGCCAAGCTGAGTGAAGACTTGAAACAGGATCGAGTAATAAACACTAGCCGGTGATTTCGGCTCGATCAGGGCCTCAAGTCGATTTAGAAACTGTTGCTTAGCGTCTGGCGATGCTGCGGCACTTCGCCAAAGTTTATCGAACCAACCGACATACATTTCGCATTCATCGGGACGTTCAGCAACTTGCACCAGCCCGAACTGATTCCCCGCTGTCAGCCCCAACCCATCCGTGGTAAACGCACAGTTACCCGTAATCGCCTTTTGATTTCCGCTTCCAGCATCGTTGATTTGCATCGAACATTGCGGCAGCATGGTCGGCACTTGGCGAATTTCGGCCTTCTTCGCGAGCCAATCGCGGCAGGTACGGGCCAGCCATGGGACTTGTAGGCGATTACGATAGGCCCGGTCGGATGCGTCGCCCAGCAATTGTGGGTCAAAGCCATCGTGCGACGGCAGCACGATCCGGCAGGCTTCGATACGATCGAGCAACTGCCGCAATTCCGCGAACGCGAATAGCGAAAACGACGAAGTCGCGATGTCGAGCAGCGATTTGTGGGCGAGACCGTTACGAAGCTCGTCGATCACCCGTTGGTCGCCAAGATTCGCAATCAGTTTCATTGTCACGTCATCCGTGTCATGTGAACGCTAGTCCTGAACGGCACGGTTCCAACCAGGTGTGCTGAAGCACACGCACCTCATTTTGGATGGTGTAGCAGATAGTCGAACTAGCTGGAAAGGGGACGACGGAAAATGCAGCGAACTTACTGAACAGACCGCCTGAATGTGCCCGACGTGCCCTAAGTACCCTCACAACCACGACAATTCGGCGTTAGTAAACCAGATTCTGTTTTGGCCTACCGTTGTCACTCGTGACGGATGGATGACAATAGCCGACAAGACGCGACCGCTAAGGCCAGTCGCCACTGGTGTTCAGTTTGCGTGGGAGTATCGATGGATGAACTAATCAACTATTTCCGGGACAATGATGCTGATCGCATTCCATGCATATTGATCGGCGTTGAAAATGGATATTACTATCAACCGTCTTCAGGACCGATCTTCGAGCAAGAATGCGTTGACGAGCTAACTACGTTTGTAAACAAAGAATTTTTTCGTCATAGTCCGCTCACGCCGGTTAGCACTTGGTGGACCGGAATTCAGGGCAATATAGAAGAGGTAGCAGGGGTTGTCTATTCTCATCCCGCATTTAATTCCTCAATAGATGCGATCCTTGACTCTTACGGCCTCAAACTGCATGAATTGTTTTTGTTGACGGATGAAAGCATTGCCAAAATCCCGACGGTCCGGTACCGACAGCTCGAACGGCAAAACGATTGGGTCGTTAAGTCACTTTTCATTTCCGCACTTGGACAGGCAAATGAACAACTAGAAACTGTACCGTTCTTCAAGACCGGGGCTGCAGCAAGCCCTCGTGCCATGAGATGGGAATTTGACATTTGTATTCCTGATGCCATGAAGGCGATAGCGACGGCCTTGGAACATCGCATACCACCACTGCCTCCACAGACTCGCGAAGATTTGCACCCGCTAGATTGGGCGACCCGGTCAATAAACGATCTCATTCCACCATGGCCATTTGAGCCAACGGACGTTCCCTACTCGCAGCCAGATAAGCTTGATCGCGATCGTACAGCATACTGGTTAAGAGAACGCGGGAAAGATTGGTCCGTGATCGCGGGAGCATTGAAGGCAGGGGGACTTCATGTTCCAGAACCACGGGAAAAAACCAACGTTAATCGCTCCTACCGACAGCCTAAATCAAATCGCAAATCAGCAGATAACACTTACAGGCGATTTGCCGTTAAATATTCGATTTGGATAGAGCGGCCTTTGAGATCAGACCAGAAATGATTGCCCGCAATGCGGGCAAGTGCGGGCAACAGCGGGCAAGCCGTATCGAGCGGCATTTTTCTCGAAATTCTTTTCCGCCTACTGCTCCCAGAATTCTTGGCACCAGGGAAGACCACAGAGTCCTAGATAGGTCACTGCCCGCAAGAAATGTATCCACAGGCATCTAAATCCTCTGTGAAATGACCTCTGCGTTTTTCCAACCAACGGAGGTGAAACATGACGCAGAAAGTAAAGGCCGCAGTGTTTATCGCGGCAGAGATGTTGACCATCGGTGAAGTGGCAGCATTACTCGGGTGCTCGCCACGAACCGCATCGCGACTCGCCGATTCAGGGCGGATGCCTAGCCCAGTGAAACTTGGCTCGCTCAAACGATTTTCTCGGACACGAATTCTTCAGTGGGTCGCGGATGGCTGCCCCCCCTGTCGATCCGCGAAAGGAGGTAAGCGATGAGTACTAACACTCAACGCCGCAGGCCATCCATTGCCGAACTCAAGGCCGCAGGCAGTGGACGCTGGCGAGAGATATTGGCTGACGCTGGAATCCCGATCGAGCTACTCGACGGGCGTGGGCATCCGTGCCCTCGGTGCGGTGGGACAGATCGATTCGCAGCATGGCGAGATGTATCAGAACGCGGAGCGGTGCATTGCCGCGGCTGTTTCACCAGCGGTAGCTCGCCTAAGCCTGGGGATGGTATCGCTACACTGCGATGGACATTGCAGTGTGATACCAAAACGGCTTGTCGGTGGCTCGATGAGTGGCTCTGGCCGCCTGGACATCACTTTCGTCAGCAACGACCAAAGGTAGCGGCAACGATGGAGCGACCTTCCATCGTGGCCCCTGTGGTGAATGGTGCATTGCGAGCGATGGCAGAGCGTTGCACCGGTAACGTGCCTGAATGGCTGCTGGCCAACGTAGCGCGATCGCTGGGACTGCCAATGGACGTATTGAGACGCCTTCGCGTCGGTTGGTTGGAACAGGATCGAGCAACGACATGGCCAATGGTGGACTCGGCTGGCGATGTGGTTGGAGTCCGCCTCAGATCCTCGTCAGGCGAAAGGAAGTGGGCGGTAAAGGGCGGAAAGGCGGGCATGTTCGTGCCCTCAGGAATGTCTGTGAAACCTACTCGGCTTTTTATCGCCGAAGGTCCTACCGATACGGCCGCCATCTTATCGCTCGGCCTCGACGCAATCGGACGCTCTTCTGCAACGGGACCGGTGGAAATCGAGCGAGAAGTGATACGAGGCCTTATGCCCGCCGAGTGCATCATCGTTGCAGACAACGACAAACCCGGCATGCAAGGCGCGAGTCGGCTTGCGAAGGCCCTTTCAAATGACGGGTCCCTAGTACGAGTACTCACGCCACCCGAGAGATTTGGCGACGTTCGAGATTGGGTTGTCGACGGCGCAAGCTACGCAACTCTGAACATCGCCGCAGGATTCACCAAACCATTCAATTTAAATCAAGGACAATAAACATGAGCGAATTACAAATGCCTACGCTAGAGATTCAGCTAACGCGAACGCGGCCCGGGAGTTTGAATGCGAACGCCGTCGTAAAACTCGATGGTCGTGTGCTTCATCGCGACCAAATCACTCCGGGTAAAGCGAGTGATCGAAATCGATTTGCCGCAGAAGCCAGGAGTGCAATAGGAGAGCATACCGGCATTGAGCAGACTCAAATCGACCGTGAACTCATGGAGGCGACAAACCGATTGATGCAGCCCGATCCCGACGGTCCTAATGGTACTGAATTCGGTCCGCACGACGAGTTGCCGGTTCAGAACATACTTCGCCCTGAGCTCATCATCACAGAGCATGTTTCCGCCGTAACTATTCCGCGACTAGCGCAAAGAAACGGCAGGCCTACACGCGAATGGGCAATGTTCAGGATCGTTAATGGCAAACGAGAGTGCGTGCCGCTAAGCGAACGGATAGAAGTGCCGGGCGGAAGTGAGTATTGGATCGATCCCTTACCACCACCTCCAACTACGGGCGACGTCAGGCGGCTAAGGGGGTGGAGCTTGCAAGGACGGCAAGACTGGCTCGATGGAGCGCCAACGCCGACGACTGCGGAGGTATTGAGAATGGTGTGTGAGCGTATTGATAGGTACATCGTCTTGCCTGCACCACATGCGGCGGAGCACTGCCTCACACTGGGTGCGTGGACCATGATGACCTACTTGTACCCAGCATTGCTGGCTATCCCATACCTTTCTTTGTCAGGGCCGGCCGGCTCGGGAAAAACAAAAACAATGGATGTACTGGCTAGGATGGTATTCCGGCCCTTTATGACCGCTAGCCTTACTGGGCCAACGCTTTACCGAACTCGACACACCTATGGCGGAGTCTTCCTGTTAGATGAAGTAGAGCGAATGCAGGACTCGCGATCACCGGAGATTAGTGCGCTACTGCAGATTTTGAACGCTGGCTACAAGGCAGATGGTGAGGCCATGCGAATGGAGTCACAGGGCGACAGCTTTGCCTCTGCGGCATATCAGTGTTATGGACCCATCGTCCTAGGAGCAATCAAGGGGCTACCTGCAGCGCTCGCGAGTCGATGCATCACGGTAAGAATGCTACGGGCAGCAAAGGAAGACCCCCAGAGTCGGCGATCGATCGACGATAGTCCGGAAGAAGAAAGTAGAGTACGGGATGCACTGCATGCATGGGCCTTGGAGCGAGGGTATCAGATTGCCAATCGATCCCTCGAAAAATCAAAACTCGCAAACCGAGATGCGGAAATCTGGAGCCCGCTACTTCAAATCGTCGCGGACACAGAACAACAGGATACGTATGCAATGCTTTTGTCGCACGCTGAAAATCTTGCGGCCTCAATGTCGGAGGATACGAAGCCTGAGGCAGATCCTGTGCTGCTAACGGCATTGCTGGAAGTTGTAAGTAACGGACGGTTTCCGACCGCTAGCGAGGTTCTGACTTACGCTAGGAGCTTGGAACCAGACGCCATTGGCACCAAGTATACGGCAAGAGGAGTTTCTGCCATCCTGAAACGCTACGGTTTTAGCACCCAACGCTCGAATGGCAGGAACGTGTACAAGTCCGACGCCAGCGCGATCTCGAGCGCTATGAGCCGTTACGATTACGCATTGGAGGTGAGCGAATGAAGCGTCTCAAAACAAAGGGTGTGGACCATCCTAGCTCCTTATTGCATGCGAATCGCGACCGGCAAATCGCGACAGTCCTTTCGGCGGGAATCGCAGGGGACGTAGGCCAGATAGGTGACATAGATTTGATGCCGAGCGTACCGTCGCTGCTCAAAGGGCTGTCATGCACCAAGCGTGTCGCCCTTGTGCCTTCCGGAGCAACACCCTCCACCGCACTTTCGCGACTGAAGTCGCTTTCTGGCACATGCCAAGAATGTGGCTCGCTAGATCTCCGCGACGACAGCTTTGGCATTCGGTGCGGAGCCTGCAAGTGTCTTTGCTGGGTTGTGGGGGAAAATTCGATAACGCGAGTAGACCATGCAGACTGGCTGTTCGCAGGCGAAGATATGGCATCAATCCCAACTTGCGGTAGGTGCGAGAGGTTCTGCGATACCGAGACGGCCGACGGCCAGTGGCATTGCTCAGAATGTGATTCGAATGCGACGCAACGATTCATAAAGACAAAGCGAGTCTTGTCGATCGTGCTAAAGCAGCAGAATATGCAATAGCTGCGCGGACAATACTGGGGCCCTTGTACAGCCAAGGCAGTGCAAGGGCCCCGTCTTCATACCCTTAATTGACAAAGACACATGGCAACCGTTTTCAAAAAAACAATAACCCGAGCACTACCGGCAAATGCAGAACTGTTCGCTAAAGCGACCAAAGATGGGAGTACCGAGTTTGCGAGGTGGAAGGACCGGCAAGGCAAGTTGCAAACAGCAGAAGCCTGTTACACCAGCGAAGGCGTGGTTCGCATCAGAGTGAAGTCTAAGACCTACACCGCGCAGTATAGGGATGGCGAAGGTATTGTCCGGGAAGTCCCGACGGGCTGCCGCGATAAGTCAGCGGCTATGTCAGTACTTCAAGAGCTGACCAACAGAGCGGAGAAGGTCCGAAGTGGCATCATCACACCGGAAGAAAGTCGTACGATCGACCATCAGTCGACACCTCTATCTGTACACATCACGGAGTACATCAAATGGCTCAGAAATCAGCCTGGCAAGGGAAAACGCAAGCGAGTCTCGCCCACCCATGTCGCCAACGTTGAGACGGCATTGAACCGAATCGTTACTGACTGCAACTTCCGCGCCTTGCGTGACATCAATAAGGCTCGGGTGCAACAATGGGTAACAGATTGTCTCGACCAGCAAGAAGCACGGCTCGCGGATCGAACAGTAAACGCACACGTCGCCGCCGTACGGGCCTTTGGTAGCTGGTGTGTCAAAAGCCACCGTTCGACCCACAACCCGCTGCAGGGGTTTGCAATGCTCGATGAGGCTGACCACCAGAAACGACCTCGCCGGTCGCTCAACCAAGACGAAGTTACGAGACTTCTCAAGGTCACACGGCTGCGACCGGTCGCTGAGTACGGCCGTCTCAGTATTCGCCGAAACGAGGACGAGGCACCGCAAGGCCGTCGCACCTGGAAGAAGGAATCTTTGTCGATCGACAATATCGACGATGCGTACCTCCGTGGCCTCGCTGCCCTGGAGGACTCGCCAAATCGTCGCGAAGAATTGGACCGAGCCGGGCGTGAACGGGAGATCCTTTACAAGATGTTCGTCCTGACTGGCCTTAGAAAAGGCGAGCTAAAGTCGATTACTCTGGCAGACTTATCGCTCGACACAACGCCTCCGGTCGTGCGGATTGACATCGAGAACGAGAAAGCGGGAAAGGGTGCGACGATACCGCTTCGGGCCGACTTAGCCGATCAACTGCGGAGCTGGGTGGGCGAACTGCGATCGGTTCCGGCGGCACGCGACGCTACGTCAGGTAAGAATGATGGTGGAGCGGCTGAGCGGCAACTGGCGCAGCCCTTGCTCAATGTGCCGACGGGACTGATCCGAATCTTTGACAAAGACTTAGCGGTGGCCGGTATCAAGAAGGTCGATGAGCGAGGATGGTCTGCTGATGTTCACTCGCTGCGGCACACGTTCGGTACCTTCCTCAGTGTGTCGGGCGTCGCTCCCCGAGTCGCACAGGAAGCGATGAGACACAGCGACATTCAACTAACGATGAAACACTATACTGACCCGAAGCTGCTGGATGTCGCGGGAGCGATCGACCGCCTGCCGCCGATGAGCTCAACCTTAGTTGGAGTACTCCCTAACGCAGTAACGGTTACAGAAGGCTTGTCGCGAACTGTTGCACCAATTGTTGCACTAACTCCTGTCCAAGCCTGTCAAAACACGTCACTTCCTGTCCATTCACTGAACGACGGACAAGGCTCCGAGACAGACGAAAATACAGCAAAAAGCTCGCTTTCTGCCGCGTTTTCGCAAGAGCGGGTGAAGGGATTCGAACCCTCGACCTACGGCTTGGGAAGCCGACGCTCTACCCCTGAGCTACACCCGCCTGGGGGATATTCTAGCGCGCGGTTGCTTGGCCGGTCCAATCGTGTATCTGGGCGGGATGCTGGACGAAGTTCTGACCGTCGAAGAGCGTGCTGTGGTGGCGCAGGCCAAGGCCTTTGCCGAGGAGCATGTCGCCCCCCACGCCGCGCGCTGGGAATGGGAGCGGCGCTATCCGCTGGAAACCATCAAGGCAGCCTGTGCCGCCGGGCTCAACACCATCGAGCTGGCCAAGGACAAGGGTGGGCAGGGCCTGTCCTTCTCCTGCAAGC
>JAYVSE010000498.1:0-5243 GCA_043775635.1 Planctomycetaceae bacterium
TGGAATCGATCGATCGCAAATGGGTGATTGCTTCGTCGACCATTCCGTACCACAACATTCGTAGCAACACCTTGGCTTGTGCGTTGCGCAACTCTCGCCTCCTCATTGCCATGCTCAGCAGCTCTTTGAATTTCTTGACCACGTGGAACCAGTCTAGGATCAACGATTCGTTGTGATTGCGGCTCGCAAAGGTTAGACTGGAATTGCCGAGAAAAACGGAGTCCAGCTCTGCAGAGGTGCAACTTGGCAAGGGATATCTCGGTCGCTGGTACGCCAATGGTGTCACCTGTCTCCGGCAAACATCCGTTCGCCGGGGACTCATTTTTGGAAGATCGTTGGATACCGGAGCCATGCCTTAAAAAACCTTCCGGTCAACTCCGCGCACATCATTTGTCGTTGAACCATTTATGGACACAAACTTGCTCACACGTAAAATGATCGCAAAAGCAAATTTTGATGACCCAGGACACGGCCCTCGTTCCGAGGCTCCTGCCTTGGAGCGCACTGTCCTGGAGGCTCTGCCTCCCGTGCTTCCGAAGTTCGTAGGCAAAATCTCGAAGCCTCGGCAGGCAGAGCCTGCAATGCATTGCGTTACGAGGCGGAGCCCCGTAACCAGACGAGGGTTGGACTGCGCCCTGTTTTTATGCGGTTGGCTCGTTTCCGTTTCCGCACCATTAAACAGGGCAGGGTTGGCATATGGAGCAGATGCGGTCGATACAATCACCATCGCGATCGCTTTGCCGACCACAACTGGCGAGCCCATCGAGTTACAGACAACATCGCCATTAAAACTTCGAATCATTTGCTTTCTCGGTTGCGAATGTCCGCTGGCCAAGCTGTACGCCGAGCGACTCAATCAACTTGCTGCTGAATTCAGCAGCGCAGACGTGCAGTTCATTGGGGTCAACAGCAATCCACAAGACTCCCTAGACGAAGTCACTCAGTTTGCTGCGGACCATCAAATTCGCTTCCCGCTCGCCAAAGACCATGATGCAATGGTAGTGACAAGTTTCGGTGCTACACGTACTCCCGAAGTGATCGCCATCGATTCACTTGGCAGCGTGGTTTATCGTGGGCGAATTGATGATCAATATCGTCCTGGCGTCGCGCAGACGCAACCGAAGCGAAACGACCTGCGGGAAGCAATTGCCGATTATCTTGCGGGTCGTCCGATCACCGTGTCACGCACGGATGCCGCCGGTTGCTTGATCGCGAAGTCGCGAATCGCTGATCCGAAGTGCAATGTGACTTATTGCGGCGAGGTCGCTGCGATTTTCGCACGTCATTGCATTGAATGCCATCGACCTGGGGAAATCGGCCCGTTTTTACTAACCCGATACGATGATGTCACTGGCTGGGCTGACATGATCTTGGAAGTGATCGACCAAAAACGGATGCCACCATGGCACGCCAGCCCCGACCACGCGTCACTGATCAACGAAAGACGAATGTCGCACGAGGACATCGAGTTGTTACGCCGATGGGTCAAGGGTGGCGTACCTTATGGCGATGCGAGTAAACTACCTGTGGAATCCACACAAAAATTCACCAGTGGTTGGCAATTGCCCCGGACTCCCGACTGGGTGATCGACGTCACCAAAACGCCATTTAAAGTCGTTGCCGAAGGCGTGATCGAGTATCAGTACTTTGTCGTTGACCCAAGTTTTGAAAAGGACGTTTGGGTCGCAGCGGCTGAGATTTTGCCTGGCAATCGGACCGTTGTGCATCATGCGATCGCCTTCATACGACCACCTGACGGCATCGTTCTCGATGGACTGGGAATGCTTACTGCGTACGTACCGGGTCAGCGAATCGCACCTGTCACTGCTGGACTTGCAAAACGAGTTCCAGCCGGTTCGAGCATCGTGTTTCAGATGCACTACACACCCACAGGAAAAGAACAAAGCGATGAATCAAAACTTGGCCTGCTGTTTACCGACAAGCAGAACGTCGACCATGAACTGATTTCGTTGGTTGGCATTAACCACGGATTGGAGATCCCACCCGCAGAAGCGAATGTGCGCATTGAGGGTGCATCGACAAATCTCCCTAAAAACGGCAGGCTTTTGTCAATCGCTCCGCACATGCATCTGCGGGGAAAAGCGGTGTCGGTCAATGTGAAACAAGGTGATACAACACGAACGATTCTTGAAGTGCCAGCTTATGACTTTAATTGGCAACACACGTATTTGTTGCGTGAACCGATTCCGTTGAGCGACGTTGATTCACTGACTTTTACCGCGACCTATGACAATTCATCTTCGAATCCGTTCAATCCAGATTCGACTCAGTTCGTGACCTGGGGCGATCAGACCTGGGAAGAGATGGCCGTTGTCTTCTACGAAATTGCTAAACCGCTTGAGGTTGATAACCAGCATGCTAAGGCGGCTAAGGCTGTTTCAACAAATCCAGCATCCGTCATTAAGCCGCAAAGTGATACAAAACCACTAGAGAGGCACCGTCAATTGGCAGACGAGCTGATGCGAGATTTAGATCGCAACGCTGACGGTCTGATTCAGTTCGATGAACAGGACTTGGCGGTGAAGCGGCGACTGTATTGGCAAATTGACCTGAATCGTGATCGCGCCATTGACCGTGAAGAAGCGTTGTCCTACGTCCAAAAACATCGCTAACGGCAAGAATGGAATGAACCGTTGATTGAAAGCCATGGATCTCGATTTGGGCTGCTGGTGCGGCGTTCTTGGATTGCCCCGATTCTATTTGTGGCGATGACAGCCACTTCGTGCGCGGGTTATAAGTGGCCGAGCTTACCTCGCGACATATACGACAAACTTTTTCCGTCAGCGACGACCCTTCACAGTGACAGCGATGTGCCAGCTCAGGCAACGGGTTCTCCGCAGAGAAAATATAATCGACGCCCCGTAACATCGATGTCGCTATTTGCCAGCGAGGTCATGTTGGTGGTTACCGCTAAAGATTTCTTTGAACCGTCAGCCGCGAAAGCAATTCGTGAAGTGGTTGACGATTTGAACGCGTTGCCACAGGTCGCGAAAATCACCTGGATCGACAACGCTCCACCGCTAAATATTTTTGGTTTGCCAGAACCAGCATTGCCAGATTATCGCGCCTCCAACGAGCGATTTATGCAAGCCAAGGCGAAGGCGATGCGGAATCCGATGATTGCTGGGCAACTGCTTTCACGCGACGGCAAGACACTGCTGTTGCTATTAGACATCGATTGGTTTTATGTGCGATCTGATGCAGACTGTACCTCCAAGTTGGTCGACCAAGCGAAGTCGACCTTGGCGAGGCATTCGAATGTTCAAATGGGCGTCGCGGCGACGGGCGAGATGCCGATGCAACTTAGGATCGGTGAGAAAAACGCAGAAAACGACCAGAAGTTTTCCTACATCGTTTATGGCGGTGTGCTGTTGATGGCCGCCATTCTATTCCGCGGTCTAGCGGCGGTGATCATCGCCGCATTGCCCGTCGCCATCGGTATTTTTTGGTCTTTCGGATTCATTCGATTTTTGGAAATGGAAGAGAATCCATTTAACTTTGTCGTTGTGCCCGTTCTGCTAAGTATGGTTGGCTTTACAGACAGCGTGCACCTCATTGCACAAATACGAGTCCATCGGGCGAAAGGCTTGTCAGCGCGCGACGCCGCAGCGCGGGCGTTGGATGAAGTCGGTGGAGCTTGCTTTCTGACCTCGTTGACCACGGCGATTGGCTTCGCTTCATTGTGGTGGGCACATCATAAAGTTGTACAGGAATTTGGAATTTGCTGCGTCGTCGGTGCTGGCGTCATGTTCATATCTGTGATCACTACCATTCCACTGGCTTGTCGAAGCTGGCTTGGACGCGGCATCCAGCAAGGTGAAATCGGCGGCTGGGTAGAACGAAATTTCTATCGGTTCTTGCCGGTCGTTCGATGGATTGTCTTGCGACCATTGCCAATCTCAATCGCTGCGGTTGTGCTCACCGCAGTAACAGGGCTGATGACGTTGCAGTTGGAACCCGACGAGCGCGCGTTCAATGGGATACCAGAGGACAGTCCTGAATCCATTGCACTGCGGCACATGGACCTTGAGTTCGGTGGCTTGGAGACTTCTTACGTGGAAGCCGTCTGGAGCGACGCGAAGGAATTGGATAACGAGCGAGTCATCGCGGTTAGCTATGAAATCGAAACGTTGCTTAAGTCCGAGTCAATGCTCGGTTCACCATTAGGGTTGGCAGGTTTGGTGGAAGCGTTGCCAGGCGATGGCTCACCGGTCACCAAAGCGTCGCTTGTGGAGCTGTTGCCACCGCCGCTGAAACAAGCATTTTGGCCCGCCAATTCGCAGCGGGCGATCGTAGTGTTTCGGTTACAAGATATTGGCATCGCACGTTATGGAAAAGTTTTTGAGCGAGTCAATCAATCGCTGCTGCAAATAGAGGAGCGATTCCCAGGAGTGCGACTTCGACTGGATGGAACGGCGGTGTGGCGGTGGCAAAACCTGTATCGGATCATTGTCGATCTGGCAAAAAGTTTGACGACGGCATCCGTCGTGATTTTTGCGGTACTATCAATCTTTTATCGTTCGCTTCGCTTGGGATTGATTGCGATCATTCCGAATCTGTTTCCGCTGACGGTAACCGGTGCCGCAATGTGGCTCTTTGGCCAGCCACTGGAATTGGTCAGCGTGCTGGCGTTTACGGTTTGTCTCGGGATTGCTGTCGATGACACGATTCACTTTTTGACGAGGTACCGTGAAGAGGTTTTTATCTTATCTCAGCAATCGAGCGTGGTCGATCATCATGCAGCCATTGAACGTGCGGCAACGGGCGTTGGCGCGGCCATGGTGATGACAACGGTTGTGCTACTCGCCGGGTTTTCAACAGTGCTAATAAGCGATTCACGCGAGCACCATATCTTTGCGTTGATGGGTGGCAGCACGATCGGGATGGCGATTATCGGTGACCTGATTTTCTTGCCCGCCCTCCTGACATTGTTCGGCGAGCCAAAACCAAAAACTTCGCAAAAATTCCCGGATTTAATTCCATAATCTTGCCGCGAGCGGGGCTTGTCCCTACGCCGTGAAGGATTTTCCCTCAGCATAATGAACGGTTTTAGCGGTCCGGCGTGAGCGGTACGGCGTGAGCCGTCCGGCCGCGCTTGAAGCCCGAGTCACCGGATGGCTCGCGCCATACCGCTAAATTATCGTTCACGGCGTGGGGCTTGTCCCCGTCCGGCCGCGACTAGTGTCGCCTTTCGCTCCGCGAAAGAGCGCTCTTTCGCGGAG